>JBJSXS010000664.1:0-11624 GCA_046086545.1 Gemmata sp. | reverse complement strand
CGCCGAACTCCGGGCGCTCGGTGTCCGCCTCGCGGGTCACCAGGTACACCGCGTCCGCCGCCGAGCAGGTGGCGTCGCGCTCGGGCACCACGCCCCACACGCCGGCGTCGATCAGCACCCAGTCGAACCACTGCCGCAACTGGGCGAGGAGCCGGGGCAGGTCGCGCCCGATCGCGCCCGCCGTGTCGTCCGTGGCCGCGCCGGCGGTCAGCGCCTGGAGGGTCGGCACGGCGGTGGGCTGGACCGCCCAC
Organism: Gemmata sp.; assembly: GCA_046086545.1. Lineage (GTDB taxonomy): Bacteria > Planctomycetota > Planctomycetia > Gemmatales > Gemmataceae > Gemmata. Next base: position 11,373 of record JBJSXS010000664.1, on the reverse strand, counting down.
GGGAGCGGCAGGTTCTGGCCCAGCACCTCGGCCAGCCCGGGCGCGGGGCGCAGGGCCAGCTTGTGCGCGACCCCGGCGCGCGTGAAGTTGGTGTCGGCCACCAGGACGCGCTGGCCCTCGCGGGCGAGCGTGACCGCGAGGTTCAGCAGCACCGTGGTGGTGCCGGCCTCCGGTGACGCGGCGGTGAAGGTGAGCGCGCGGGAGGTGGCGGCGGGCAGTTGCCGGGCGACCTCGTCGCGCAGGGTGCGGTACTCGCCGCTCACCGGGTGGTCCGGGAAGTGCAGCGCGACGAGACCCGGGTCCGGGCCGCCGGCGCGGGCCGCGGCGCGCGGCGCCGCGTCGTGGAACCGGACCGAGAGCACCGGCGCGTCGGGCAGTTCGGGGGCGGGCGCGGGCGGCGCAGGGGCGATGCGCGGGAACGGGCGCGCCGGCTCGGGGCTCTTCGCCTCGGCCTTCGGCGCCGAGAACACCGGGCCGCCCGGCCCGCCGACCTCCACGAACGGCGCGTCCTCGGCGCAGGCGACGAACGGCGCGTAGCAGCCCGGCTCCTCGACCGCGGCCGCGCGGGCCAAGTTCGACCCGGTCATCGCGCTAAACACCCGACTCATTCCGTGCCCCTGTCAGTGCTCGTGTTGCACACCCGGCTGGTGCCCTCGGGTCCCGTCTCGTCCGGTCACGCCGGGCGCTTGCGCCGCGCCCTCGGCCCGCGGGCACTCGCCTCGCCGCCCGCCTTCGGCTTCGCGGGGCGCTCGGCTTCGGCCCCGCGCGCCGGGTGCGGGAGCAGCACCGCGTCGCCGGTCCCGTCTTCGTCCGGCGGGGTGAGACCGAGCCGGTCGAGCGCCTCGAGGGCGGCCTCCACGTCGATCGATTGGGCGCCGCCCTCGTGCGCGAGCTCGCACGCGAGCCCCGCCGCCCGGTTCAGCACCCGCGGCACCCCGCCGCACGCGGACGCGAGCAACTCGGCGGCCCCCTCGCCGAACACCTTCGCAGGGTCGCCACCGGCCGCGCGGATCTGGTGCTTCAGGTAGTCGGCCGATTGGTCGCCGCTGAGCGGGTCGATCCGGGCCCGCACCGCGACCCGGTCCGCGAGCGCCGCGTTCTCGGGGCGCCGCAGCGCGTCGCTCAGGGCGGGCTGTGCGACCAGCACCGCAAACGCCACCGCCCCGTCGCGGGCTTCGAGGTTCCCGAGCAGGCGCAACTCCTCCAGCGCCGATGGGCTCAGGTGCTGTGCTTCATCGATCACGATGACGGTCGGGAACCCGCCGGCCGCGGCGTCGAGCAGGTGCCCGGTCACGGCGAGCCGCAGCTCCTGCTCGCTCAGCCCCTGGTACGGCTTGCCGAGGTCGAAGAGGACCGCTTGCAGAAGGTCCGCGGGCTTTTCGGCACGCCCGCTGGGGATCAGCACCCGGGGCAGGTCGGGCAGGAGGTCGTCCAGCCACTTACGGGCGACCAGCGACTTGCCGACCCCGGACGGGCCGTCGATCAGGACGACCGGGTCGCGGCGGCTGAACGCGCCGACCAGTGCGGTCAAGGCGCCGGCGTGTGCCGGCGCGGGGAAGTACGCGCCCGGGTCCACAGCGGGGCGGAACGGCGGTCGGTCCATGCCGTAGTCAGACCAGTCCACGACCACGCCCCCTGTGAGCCGCGCCCGCCGCCGGCGCCTTCCGTGTGACTTCTAGTCTCAGTGTCATCGGCCGTTGCGGCACCGCGACTTGACCCCATCGCTCCCCCTCGCCGTCAAGTGCGTGGCGGAGTTTTTCTTGAACACTTTTTTGGGCGCGAACGGCACGCGATTTCGTACTTGCACACTCCTCCCGGCCGGTATATCTTTCCCAACTCGCATGACGCGACACCGCCCAAAACACTGCACGGAGGCAGAGGGATGAGCAGGACGCTCGCTCTGATCCAGACCGGTTGGGAAACGGCCGTGGCACTCGCCGAGGGCGGGCGCCAGGCGGACGCCCTGGCCCAACTGGACAGGTTGCTCGCACGACCTGATGTGCCCGCGGACGTTGCCCGGGCGGGGCACCGGCTGGCCGGCACCGCGGCACTCGATCTGGGGCGATTCGCGGCCGCGCGGCGGCACCTGAGGGTCGCGGCCGCGCTCGACGCGACCGACGCCAGGACCTGCTACCTAGCCGGTCGCGCGTGGGAAGAAGACCCGGACGGCTGCGACCGCCGGGCCGCCCGCCGCTACCGCAAGGCGGCGCTGCTGGACGGCACCAACCCGCTGTACCGCGCCGCCTCCGGGCGTGCTGCGGCCCGGTGCGGGAAGGTTCGGTACGGGGTTCGTGAGATGTTGACCGCGGCCGATCAGGCGCCCGGGGCGATCGAGGTGGTTCGGGTCGCGGTCAGCGGACTGCTGGAAACGGGTAAGGCGGGTACCGCGCGGCGGGTGCTGGCCAAGGCGCAGTTCCTCCGCCCCGGTTGTGCGGAACTCGCCGCGCTCGGCGCGCGGACCAAGTTCGAACTGGCGCGCGCCACCCAGCGGCGGGCTGGGGCGCGCGAAAACACACGGTACGCGCAGGACGCGCAACTCGCCACGGATGGCGACCGTGTGCTTTTACCGTTCGTGCGGATCGCGACCGGCACCGGTGCGGCACGCGAGGTGCCCGGCGGCACGGTGCGGGCCGACTCGGTGTCGTTCCCGCGCCCGCACCTGGGCCGGTTGCGTGTCGGGAAGGCCGACCGCTAGTCCGGCCGTTGAATTGGATGGGTCGAGCGGCAGGCAGGACGCCGCGGCCGCGATCACGCCCGGCGCAGGGATCGCGTCCGGGCGTGGTCATTTGTGGAGCAGTTTTCAGTCGAAGTCACAGCGGTACTGGTTCCCTCAGTGGGCCGTGTTGACCGACCAATGAGAACTGAGAAAAACTGACCGCCGGGTGCTGGCCGCTACCCGCCCCAGACCAGTTTCGCCGCGTCGAAGCACGGGCCGTCCACACACACCCGCTTGTAGTCGTCGCCGTCCGGCGTCTTCACCTTCGCCACGCAACTGAAGCAGATGCCGACCCCGCACGCCATCGGGGTTTCGAGCGACACCTGACACGGCACGTCCCACCGCGCCGCCAACTTCGCCAGCGCGTGCAGCATCGGTTCGGGTCCGCAGCCCACGAGCGGCGCCGTGCGGCCGTGCGATTCCAGCAACTGCGTCACGAACCCCTTCGTGCCGAGGCTGCCGTCGTCGGACGCGAGGTGGACCTCCACGCCCGCGGCGCGGAAGTCCTCGACCCCGGCGGCGAGTGCCGCGGTCCGGACTCCGTAGTACAGCTTCACCTGCTTGGCGCGTGCCCGGGGCGCGTCGCCGCCGAACCCGCGGGCGCCGAGCAACTCGCGTGCGAGCGCGAGGAACGGCGTCTGTCCGATGCCGCCGGCAACGAGCGTGACCTGTTCCGGGGTGCCCACATCGAGGAACGGCTTGCCGAGCGGACCCCACACCTGGAGCGGCTCGCCTGCTTGCACCTCCATCAGGCGGCCGGTCATCTTGCCGACGACGAGGTACACCACATCGACCGCGACCGGGGTGCCGCCTTCGAGGACGGTGTCGTACAGCGCGAACGGGCGCCCCAGCAGCGGGTCGGTGGTGTTCGGCAGCCGGAGCATGACGAACTGTCCCGGGCGAACGGCCGCGGCCAGTTCGGGGCAGTGCAGCCGCACCCGGTACGTGCGCTCGGCCAGTCGGACGTGTTCGAGAACGCGCGCGGTGCGGTGGAACATGCGTGGCGGGCCCGGGGCGTGAGCGGCGGGGGTGGGGTGCTGTGAAGCTTATTGCGCCGGGCCGCTCCGTCGCGGGCGCTCCGGGCTCCCCTTCGCGCGCTCGCGGGCGGCTGCGATCTTCTCCTGCGCCCGCGCGACGAACGCCTGCAGTTCCTTCAGCTCCTCGGCACTGATGCGGCGGGCCTTGCCCTTGGGCAACTTGTCCAGCTTCACCGGGCCGATGGCGACGCGCTTCAGCCGCATCACCTTGTGCCCGAGTTTGGCGAGCATCCGGCGGATCTCGCGGTTCTTGCCCTCGGTCAGCACCACGCGGACCCACGTCCCGGTGCCCTGCGCCTTCACGCGCTTGGCGCTCTTCGCGCGCACCTTGCCGTCGCTCAGCCACACGCCGTCGAGCAACTTCTGGAGGTCCTCGTCAGCGGGCCGCCCCGCGACCAGCGCGAAGTAGGTCTTGGGCACCCCGTACCGCGGGTGCGTGAGGCCCATCGCGAGGTCGCCGTCGTTGGTCATCAGGAGCAGCCCGTCGCTCCCCTCGTCCAGCCGGCCGACGGTGTACACGCGCTGCTCGACGTGCGGCAGCAGGTCGACCGCGCGCGGGCGCCCGGCCGGGTCGTGGTTGGTACACAGGTGCCCGACGGGCTTGTTCACCGCCCAGTACACGAGCTTCTCGGCCCTCACCGGCTGGTCGTCCACCGCGACCTGGTGGGCGCCGGGGTCGATCTTCAGGCCCAACTCGGTGACTTTGACCCCGTCCACCTTGACGCGGCCGGCGGCGATGAGCTTGTCGCAGTGGCGCCGGGAGCCGACGCCCGCGTGCGCCAGATACTTGTTGAGGCGTTGCATGAGGAGGATTGTACCACACCGCGGGGAGTTGTGTTGGGCGTCCCGGCGGCGGGTGGCCCCCGCGCGCGCCGCCGCTTACACTGTGCGTACCGAACGCTCCTTCCTTCTTTCCGCGGGGGGTCGCCATGCCGCTGCTCAAGCTCAAGTGCCCGGAGTGCATGGCCGGGTTGAAGTCGGCCACCGGGTTCCAGGTGGGGCAGACGGTTTGCTGTCCCAAGTGCGAAACGTACTTCCCGGTCGAGGCGCCCGAGGACGAGGAGGGCACGGGCGACCCCGACGAAACGAAGGTGAGCAAGGCCAAGCCCGCCGCGCCCGCGAAGAAGACGATGAAGGCCGCGGTCGTTGACGACGACGAGGACGAGAAGCCGAAGAAGAAAAAGAAGAAGCGGACCCCCGAGGCCGACGAGGGCGGCTCGTACAAGAACTCGCCGGTACGGTTCATCATCCTCGGGGTGCTGGTGCTCGTGATGCTCGGCCTCGGGGCCGCGCTGTACCTGAAGAAACGGAACGAGGCCGCCGCGGAGAGGGCGCGCGACGCGGCCGACGCGGCCGAGAAGGCACGCGAACAGGAGCAAAACAGCCGCCCGATCGGCCCGCGGGTGGACCCGAAGGTGACGCCCAAAGTGGACCCGAAGGTGACGCCCAAAGTGGACCCAAATCAGCCCGGGAAACCGGGTCCGGTCGTCGGGGTGGCCGTCAATACCCTCGATGGGCTGCTGGGCGGGCAGCCGCTGAGGCCCCAGGAGGCCCAGGCGCTGACTCAGAAGTACCGGGCGGCGCTGATTGGCACGTGGGTCGCGGACCTGGGCAACGGCGTGACCGAGGAACTCACATACAAGGCGGACGGCACGTTCGCCGCGGCGCGGGCCGGCGGCACGCCGAACCCGTCGTCGGGGAATTACACGGTCGGGCCCCTGATCGGCAAGAAGGCGCTCAGGCTCCATCTGACCGGCGCCGCGGGCGTGCGCACGATCACGGTCGTGTTCGAGGGGAACGAGCTCCTGCATCCCAGCCTGGAACCGGGTGTGACCGGCACCTTTAACAAGAAGTAAGGAGTGAGGGGCCGAAAACTGACGGCGTGCGGTCGAACCGGGCCTCGCCTGCCAGCAGGTCGCCTGTGAGCAGCACGTTGGGGATGAACGGGTGGGACAGGCTCCAGACGCACCGCGTCATGATGAGCGCGAAGAACAGCACCGCGCCGATGTAGAACACGAGTGACACGAACAGCCCGTCGAGTCGCCTGTTCTGCTCGGTGACGTACGACCCGGGGTAGTCGGTCAGGTCGTCGGGGCAGGGCGCGTCCGGGTCGGCGTAGCGGCGGGTGCGCGCCTGGGTGCGCTGCCTTATCCTGTTCCAGCTTCGACGGCCGCGCTGCGGACTCGACCTCCGCGTCCGGCAACTCCTCGGGCGCCTCTTGGAGCGGGAGCTCTTGCCGGTTGGCCATGTCAACCTGTCGGCCCATGTCGTCGAAAACGAGAGGGGGACGACAAGCACACAGCGATATTCTATCACGATGGCGGGGCGCAGGGTCTGTTCGCCCCCCGTAGGTCAGCAGCGGTCCGAGCTACAGAGGGGACGTGTGGGCGACATTTCGTTGAGCGACGGGCCGCCGGGCGGCGCGCGCGAGCCCGATTGGGGTGCGGCGCGGGCGCGGATGATCCTCGACCCGAGCGTCACGATGCTCAACACCGGGTCGTTCGGGCCGCTGCCGCGCCCGGTGTTCGACCGCGCCACCGACCTGCGCCTCCGGCTCGCCGCCGGGCCGACGGACTTCTTCGTCCGGCAGGCGCCGCCCCTCCTGTGGGAGGCGCGTGAGCGGACCGCCGCGTTTCTGGGAACGGTCCCGCAGCGGCTGGTGTTCACGTCGAACGTCTCCGCGGCGATCAACCTTGTGGCGTCCGGGCTGCGGCTGAACGCCCCCGGCGAGATCCTGATGTCGGACCACGAGTACGGGGCGATGATCTGGTGCTGGGAGCGCGCCGCCCAGCGCCAGGGGCTGACGGTCCGCACGTTCCCGCTGCCCACACTGGCGACGGACCCCGGCGAGATCGTCGCGGCCGCCGCCAACGCGATGACGCGGCGCACGCGGCTGCTGTTCCTCAGCCACGTGCTCTCGCCGACGGGTTTGGTGCTGCCCGCGAAGGAACTGTGCGCCGAGGCGCGCCGCCGGGGCGTCCTCACGATGGTGGACGGGGCGCACGCGCCGGTGTACGTCCCGCTGAACGTCACCGACGTGCACGCGGACTTCTACGCGGCCAACCTGCACAAGTGGCTGCTCGCGCCGTCGGGCGCGGGCGTCCTGGTGATCGGCCCGGGTAACGAGGACCGGCTCCAGCCGCTGCACGTGAGCTGGGGCTACCACGCGGACAAGTACCCGATCGGCGAACCCGCGCCGTCGGCCGGGCCGGACGGGCGCGACGTGTACGGCAGCACCCCGCGCGTCCGCTTCCTGGAGTTCGAGGGGACGCGCGACATCTGCCCGTGGCTCGCGGTGCCCGCGGCCATCGACTTCCAAACGGAACTCGGCTTCGACCACGTGCGGGCGCGCATCGCCGAGTTAGCCGCGTACACGCGCGAGAAGATCGGCGGCGTAGGCTTACCGCTCGCGACCCCGGCCGCGCCCGGGCTGTGCGGGGCGATGACCGCGTTCCAACTCCCGCCGGGCCATCGCGCGCCCGCGCTCCGGCGCGAGCTGTGGGCGCGGCGCATCGAGATCCCGGTGATCGAGCGCCCGGACCGGCTGCTGCTCCGCGTGAGCCACCACTTCTACACGACCGAGGGCGAGATCGACCGGCTTGCGGGGGCGGTGCTCGCGTTGCTGGCCGCGGGCCGCGGGTGACGGGGCCGGCTACCGCAGCCGGACGCGGTCACACGCCCTTGGGCACCGCCCAGTGGTTCGTGCGGTACGCGCGGCGCAACAGCGCGTTCGCGTCCGGGCTGTTGGTGACCTGCTCCTTCACCGGGTCGAACTCCACGGTCCTGCGCAGGCGCGTGGAGACGTTCGCGAGGTGGCAGATGCCGGCCGACAGGTGCCCGACTTCGGCCGGGGCCGCCAGTTTCTCGCCCTTCAGGCACGCGTCGATGAAGTTCTGGTGGTGCGCCGGCAGGTCCACGCGCCCGTCCATCTCCTCGAGCGGCTTGTTCTTCTCGCCGTACATCTTCCACCCGACCGTGTGCCCGATGACGAGCATCCCTTTCGTGCCGTAGAACGCGTTGCCGTTTTCGTACCCCTCCTGGACGTAGGGCGACCAGATGCGCTGCTCGAAGATGAACTGCCGGGGCTTCGCGCCGCCGTTGCCGGGGTCGTACTCGCAGACCACGTACTGCGTGTCCGGCCACTCCTGATCGTCGTCGAAGAAGCTCTTGCCGCCCAGCGCCGCGACGCGGTTGGGCAGCGCGTCGAACTTCATGCCCCACACGCCCACGTCGATGTTGTGGACCCCGTCGTTGCCGATGTCGCCGGCCCCGTAGTCCCTGAAGAAGCGCCACATGCCGTGAACGCGGTTGGTGTAGAACGGCGCCTCCGGGGCCGGCCCCTGCCACAGGTCGTAATCGATGTGCGGCGGCGGGGCGCTCGCTTTCACCTTCCCCAGGTTGCGGCGCAGCTGGCTGTTCCACGCCTTCGCCGCGAGCACCTCGCCGATGGCGCCGTCGTGGACGCGCTTCATGGCCTCCTGTACGGTCTTCGTGCTGCGGGCCTGGGTGCCGACCTGAATGTGAACCTTGTTGCGCCTCCCGGCCTCGATCATCAGCCGGCCCTCGCGCACGTTGTGCGAACAGGGTTTTTCCACATAGACGTGCTTGCCCGCGTCGGCGGCGAGGATGGCCCCGGGCGCGTGCCAATGATCCGGCGTGGCCATCCACACCGCGTTCACGGTCTTGTCGTCCAGCACCGTGCGGACGTCCTTTACCGCTTTGGGCGTGTGCCCGGCGTCGGCGGCGATCTTGGCGGCGTCCGCGAGCCGCTTCTCGTCCACGTCACAGACATACGCGATGCTCAGTTGCTTGTGCTTGACGAGGTGGTTGAGGTGGTGCTTGCCCATCCCGCCGCACCCCATGAGCGCGACGGTGAGCTTGTCGGGACCGGCCTTCGCGGGCGCGCCGCCGGCGAGGGTGAGGGCCGCGGCGGAGGTCTTGAGGAACGTTCGGCGGGTACTCATGGCGGGCTCCGGTGGGGGGCAGGGAAGTAGCGGGCGCGCCCGGTGTGCCGTCGCGACACCAAGCGGACACCGGGTGCGCCCGCTACGACGAGAGCTTGTCCAGCACGTTCTTGGTCATGCGCGTCACCGCGGGGTCGTTCCCGCGGAGGCCGAAGCTCCAGTCCGTCGTGCCGACGGTGACCACGGTGCCGCCGCGGGTGTAGGTGCCGACCACCGCGTGCCCGGTGTGGCCCTTGGGCCATCTCTCGTACCACTCGGCGTCGTCCGGGTGCCACCGGGCGGGCGCGGTCGCGAGCACCTCGAACCCCTTCGGCGTGCCGTCCGCGTGCGTGGGGACGGGCAGCCCGTCCTTCCAGGACAGATCGCACCCGTCGCACTCGTACCCGACCACCTTGTACTCGGGCAGCTTCGCGCCGAACGCGTCGCCGCGCTTCAGGCCGGTGCCCTTGAACAGCCAGTGGTCCGGCCGGTGCGCGGTGAACGCCCCGCTTCCGTCCATGAACTGCCCGTGGCTCCGGTGGTAGCCGCCGTGCAGGAAGCCCACGCCGGTCAGCGTGTTCTCCGGCCGGTTGACCAGGTAATGGCTCCACAGCGACGTGAGCGCCTTGTGCGCACCGGCCTTGTACACCGGGTCGTCGCCGAACGACTGCTTCCAGCACGCGAGCGCGCGGCCCTCATCTTCCGTTCGTACCTGCCAGCAGCAGGTGTTGCCGCTGAAGAACGCGACGTTGCCGCCGTTGCCGATGTACGCTTCCAGGTGGTCCCGCATCAGCCCCGACCAGTACTCGTCGTGCCCGACGCTGAGGACGAGTTTGTAGTGCTTGAGCAGTTCGGGCCGGAACTCCAGGTCGAGGTTGGTGCAGTAGTCGAGCGCGTACCCGGACTTCTCGGCCCACGCGACGAACGGGTGCTCCCAGCGCGCGAATTGCGACTGCTGCGGCCGGTCGAACGAGACGCGGCGCCCCTGCACCTTGTGGCGCCCGTTGTAGGCGTAGAGGCTGTACCCGCCCCAGTTCGTGTACGCGTTGTAGGTGTTGGTCGCGAGCTGGATCAGGACGCGCGCGTTCCGGCCCGGGTCCTTCGGGCGCAGCACGAAGAACGCGTTGGTGGTGTCGATGGCCTGGCCCTTCGTGCCGCCGAACTCGACGGCGTAGTAGCCGGTGCGCCAGTCCGCCGCGGTGCGGATGGTGAGGCCGACCGGCCAGCGGCACCCGTTCGCGGACGCGTCCTTCGGCGCGTCGTGCGCCCGCGGGCTCTCGACCGCGCCGGCCGCGACCTCCTCTTTCGTCGTGCCGAGCCGGTACACCTTGTACCCGACCGAATCGCCGTGACACGACAGGTGCACTTTCACCTCCTCGCCGGGCGCGTAGCTCACCGGCCCGGTGTACGCCTCGACGAGCGGCCGCTTCGCCGGCTGCGCGGCGGTCAGTTGCGGGACGGCGGCGCCGACCGCGGTCACGGCCCCGGCGTGCAGCGCGTCCCGGCGGGAGGGAGAGGTGTTCATGACAACAGGCTCGCGGGGTGTGAAAGTGTCCCGCAGTGTACCGCGGCGCCGGCCGAGGGCAAACCGATTCCCGCGCCAGGAAAGCTGCGCCCCGCCATGGCGGCTTGAGCTTTGCGGCACGAGTTCCGCCCGCCGCGTGGCCGGTCCGTGCCCCACCCACCTTCAGAACCAACGGCCCCTACGGCTGTCCGCCGCCCCGGGCGGGCCCTCCGCCCCGTTACCGTCGCGCCCCGCGACACGAAAACGGCGGGATCGTTAGAATCACCTGGGCCGGCACGCCGGCGGGCCGCGCCGCTGCGTGCAGGCGGCTCGCCGGCGCGGGTGCGCCCCGCTCTGCGCGGCTCCACACGGGGACCAACGATGGGCACGCCCAAGACGATGCTGTTCGTGTACGGGACGCTGAAGCGCGGCGGGCGGAACTTCTTCCGGCTCGCGGGGCAGGATTTTGTCGGCGCGGCGACGACCGCGCCGAAGTACCGGGTGTTCGACCTCGGGCCGTTTCCGGGTCTGGTGCGCGACGGCACCAACGGCCTCGCGGTCGCCGGCGAGTTGTTCGCGGTGGACGCGCAGTGCCTCGCGGAACTGGACGCGTTCGAGGAGGTGCCCGGGCCGTTCGTGCGCGATCCGATCGAAATACCAGGGCACGACGGCGCGTGGGCGTACTACATGAACACGGCCCCGCCCGCGGGCGCGCCGAGCTGCGACCGCTGGCCGCTGCCCTCGTAGGTCGGGCTGCCGGCCCGCCCCGGCGAGCTCCAACATGAAACACCTCCCGCCGCCAGCGCCCGACGCGCAGTTGCTCGACTACCTGCTCGGCGCGCTCGCGCCGATGAACCGGACGCGGGTGAAGCAGCTGCTGCGCGCCGGGCGCGTTCACGTGAACGGGCACTCCGTGACACGCCACGACCACCCGCTCGGCCCCGGCGACAGGGTGAGCGTGTCGCGCGAGCCGCCGGCCCCGGGCGCGGACGCGGTCGGCATCTCCCTCGTTCACGAAGACGCGCACGTCATCGTGATCGACAAGCCCGCCGGGCTTCTCACGGTCGCGACCGAGAACGAGAGGACCGACACCGCGTTCGTGCGCCTGAGCAACTACCTCGCCGCGCGCAACGCCGGGCGCCCGTTCGTCGTCCACCGGCTCGACCGCGACAC
>JBJSXS010000663.1:0-2097 GCA_046086545.1 Gemmata sp. | reverse complement strand
ACTGCCGTTCACTCTACCGTTTGGCAAGAAGCCGTGATCGCGCACCGCGCCCGTTGACACAGCACCTTTATCGCCTCCGCGAAAAGTTCTGCCCTCACTCGCGGAGTTTCAGACACGGGTACGTGCCTTGCTCCCAACCCTCGCGCTGCGGTTCGCACTCCCAGCGCTGTCGCAGGCACAGGCGCGACCGGCGCCGGCAGTGGTACTCGAGGTGCGGTCGGTAAAGGCGCGCCCGGAGGTGCCGAGATCAGTATGTTGCGCGACGTAAGCTCACCGATGCGCCACTCCGCTCGCCGCCCGGTGCGGTCCAGTTTGATCGCAAAGCGGCCTGATGCGGACGGTGTGGGTGACGGTCGATGACGGCAACGCGGCCGGGGTGAAGCTTGGCCAGGACCGTACCTTCGTTACAGGCATCCACGCGTTGAGAGAACAGGGCTTTTGTTCGGCAGGCAGGTCTAGTGCAGAGCGGCCACCCCTTATACGGTGCCGACCGCGGGCGGGGTGATCGAACACTAACAGGTCGTGAACACGCCCGACACCGGGCCACTGGTTCGGGCTGCCGGCCTGGCGAGGCATTTAACTCGTAACGCCTGTGACTCCGATGCGGCTGCTAGTGCAGTGGGCGGGTTGGATGACGATGTAGCCATAGCCTTTTGACTGGCACAACCCGCAGGGCGCTTTTACGAGCGGTGCCGGGAAGTTAGAATGACCACATCCCGTTCTCTCACGCGTCCTGAAGTACCGCTCCAAACGAGGCCGACGTGTCGATCGTCGCACAGTGCCCGCACTGCGAAACACGCTTTACACTCCAGCCGGAGTTGAGCGGCAAGTCGATGCGGTGCCCGAACCTGCAGTGCCGGCAGGTGTTCACGGTCAAGCCGCTGGCAGACAAGGGGCCGGCACTCGACTCGCCGCCAGCAGCCAAGGCGGCACCGAAGCCGCCCGACTCGCCGCCGGCGCCCAAGTCGCCTGCGAAGAAGCCGGTGAAGCCGGCCGTCATCGAGGCAGAGGTGGTCGAGGCGAAGGTGGTGGAGGCGTCCGTCGTTCCGCCGAAGGTGAAGGAGGTGGTGTGGTCGGAGGGCACCGAGGTGCCGCCGCCCGCGGGGGACAGCAAGCCGGCGAAAGCGAAGAGGCCGCTAAAGGCTGCGCTGGCCGAAGCCGAAGAGGACGGTCCGCTGCCGGTGCGGCGCAAAAAGCAGAAGAACCGCGGGCCGGTCATCCTCATCGGCATGGCGGTCGCCGCCGTCGCGCTGGTCGGGTTCGCGGCGGTGTACCTCGTGCGGCACGAGATCAGGGCCGAGGAGCGGCTCGCGGATCAGGCGAAGGACGAGTACAAGGGTGGGAACTACGGGGCCGCCGCCAAGAGCTACGAAAAATTGGCGGCCGAGTACCCCGGCAGTAGTCGGGCCGACGAGTACAAGTTCTTCGCCGACCTCGCCGCCACCCAGTCGGCGGTGCGCTCGGTCACCAACCGCGACGACTACGTCCCGGCCGTGGTCCGGCTCAAGGAGTTCATCGAGGCGCACAAGGAGTCGCCGCACGCCAAGCCCGCGACCGGGTTCGGCACCGACGTCCTCGAAGCGGGTAAGAAGCTGGGCGAGGACATCGCGGCGCACGCGGGCGACCGGGTTAAGGAGTACCAGGGGAACCGCACCCGGTCCGCCGAGCTGACGCGCGCCGAAAAGGCCGTCGAGGCCGGGCGCGATCTCATGGGCGTGATCAAACCGTTTCGCGGGCCGAACGACCCGCCCGTCGAGCAGAGCCGGGCGGCGGTCGATCTCGACAAGGTCGAGCAAGACCTCAGGCGCGAGCGCGAGCGGGCGGCGGTGGTGGCGCGGGCCCGCGAGCAGCTCGACGGCCCTACCGCTCTTCGCATTCGCACCGCGCGCGCGGACCTGAAGGCGGCGGGACTGGCGGACGACACCGAGGCGAAGGCGCTCATCGCCGAGGCGAAGGGCAAGCTCCGCGCGCTCATGCAGTACCGGGACGACCCGGCCGTGCCGCAGGTGCCGCCGCCGACAGCGGCCGCCTCGCTGCTGTTCGTGGCCCCGGTGGGCAAGGCGAAGCTGCGCGAGCCGGTCGCGGGCGAGCCGGCCC
>JBJSXS010000662.1:0-3390 GCA_046086545.1 Gemmata sp. | reverse complement strand
CGCTGTTCGCGCCGGCCGGCCCCGCGCGGGCCGACGACACCCCCAAGCTGCTCGGCAGGTGGGAGGTCGCGAAGTCCACCGGCGATACCCCGGTCGGCACGGTGGTCGAGTTCCTCAAGGACGGCAAGTTGACCGCCGCGGTCAACCTCGACGGCAAAGACCTGAAGCTCGACGGCACCTACAAGCTCGACGGCAAGACGCTGCACATCAAGCTGACGCTCAACGAGCAGAAGGTCGAGCAGGACTTCACGGTCGCCTTCAAGGGCGACGACGGGCTGGAGCTGGAAGACAAGGACAAGAAGGTCGACACGCTGAAGAAGAAAAAGTAGTCGACGTACCGCGTCACGAGCCCGTACCGCCGGCGGCCCTCCTGCCCGGCGGGCACGCGGCGTCACGGGTTTCGCGTTGGCCCGGGCGGCGCAGTCGTTAACATGCCGGAGCACGAACCCCGCGCCCTTGTGCGCCTCTGCGGGGTGAAGCGGCCGTGAGGAACGCATGACTTCCGAGATCGAGTTCCGCATCGCGCTGGCGCTGCGGAAGGTCGGCCGCGGGGCGGTGCTGGCCGAGCCGCTGCTGTTTCCGGAGTTCTCGCGGCTCGGACCGAGCCGCGCGCTGTCCGGGCGCGCGGCGCTGCGGAACGTGACCGGGTTCCTTCCCACGCTCGACCCGTCGAACCTGTTGCGGCGCCGCCGCGCCCGGGCGCCTCGCGCACTCACCTTCACCCTAGAAGTGCCGCCGCCCCGCGCGAACGAGGCGTGGCGCGACCCGCTCGTGCTGACGTTCCACGCGGCCGTGTGGGAGCAGGCGCAAGGCGACGTAGTGCCCGGCCCGGCCGCGGTGCCGCGCGCCGGGCACTACGTCCTCGCCCGCGTCCTCGAGTTGGGCATCGAGGTCATCGCGGACCCGGCCGACGACCTCGCCGCGGTCCTCCGCAGAGACACGCTCGCCGCCCTGCGGCTGCTGAACATTTCGACGGACCTGCCGGCACTCGCGGCGGTGCAAACCACCTGCGGCTTCGCGGTCGAGCAGCACACGCTCAGGGCCCGCATCCCGACACTGAAAGATCGCGCGCTGGCGACTGAGGCCGACGAGCAGAGCGGCAAGAAGGCGCTCCTTCAGCAGATCGCGACGCCGCTCGGGCGCGACGGCGAGAAGACCTACGAGGCCGACGAGACGGTCGCGGAACTGAACCGCGCGCTGACCGGAAGCCCGCCGCAGAGCGTGCTGCTGATCGGCCCCAACGGGGTCGGCAAGACCGCGGCCGTGCAGGAGCTGGCGCGGCGGTGGCGCGCCGGCTCCCGCACGGCCGCGCTCTACCAGACCAGCGGGTCGCGCCTCGTCGCCGGGCAGACCGGGTTCGGCATGTGGCAGGAGCGGTGCCAGGAGCTCATCAAGGACGCGGCCGGGCGGCGGGCGGTCGTTCACTTCGGGCCGCTGGTGGAGCTGCTCGAGGTGGGCAAGAGCGAGCACAACACGTCCGGCATCGCGACGTTCCTGCGCCCCGCGATCAGCCGGGGCGAGTTGCTGTGCGTGGCCGAATGCACGCCCGAGCAACTGCCACTCATCGAGAAGCAGGACCCGCAACTGCTCGACGCGTTCCGGCACCTGACGGTAGACGAGCCCGACACCGCGAAGGGCCGCGCGATCCTCGCAAGTTTCGCGCACGACAGCGCGCGAAGGGCAACGCGGCCCGCCGCGCTCGCGGCGACGGACCGCTTGCACCGCCGGTACGCGACGTACTCCGCGTACCCCGGGCGGCCCCTGCGGTTCCTCGAAAACCTGATCCGCGACGGCGCCGCCGGCGAGCCGGTCACCGAGGCCGAGGTGTACGACGGGTTCACCCGCGAGACCGGGCTGCCGCGCGCGATCATCGACCCCGCGGTGCCGCTCGACCTGACCGAAACGCACGCCTGGTTCGCGCAGCGCGTGGTCGGCCAGCCGGACGCGGTGAACCTCATCACGGACCTGCTCGCGACCGTCAAGGCCGGGCTGACGCGCCCGAGCCGGCCCATCGCGTCCCTCCTCTTCGTCGGCCCCACGGGCGTGGGCAAAACTGAGATGGCGAAGGCGGTCGCGGAGTTCCTGTTCGGCTCGACGGACCGGCTCACGCGGTTCGACATGAGCGAGTACGCGGACCCGGTCGCGGTGCGCCGGCTGGTCGGCGGCGCGTTCGGAAGCGAGGGCCTCCTGACCGCGAAGGTGCGCGAGCAGCCCTTCAGCGTCCTCCTGCTCGACGAGGTGGAAAAGGCCGACGGCTCGTTCTTCGACCTGCTGCTGCAGGCGCTCGGCGAGGCGCGCCTGACCGACGCGGGCGGGCGGCTCGCGGACTTCCGCAACACGGTGGTCGTCCTCACGTCGAACCTCGGGGCCGAGTCGTACCGCCGCGGGGCGGCCGGGTTCGTCGGCGCGTCCGCCGACCGCGCCGAAGCGCGGGACCACTTCGTGACGGCGGTGGAGCAGTTCCTGCGCCCGGAGATGTTCAACCGGATCGACCGCACCGTGCCGTTCGCACCGCTCGGTGCAGCGCAGATCCGCCGGATCGCGGACCGCGAGTGGCACAAGGTGCTCGCGCGGGACGGGCTCCGCTTCCGCGACCTCGCGCTGAACGCGGCCCCGCAACTGCTCGATCACCTGGCCGCGACCGGGTACGACCCGCGGTACGGCGCGCGGCCGCTCAAGCGCGCGATCGAGCGCGAGTTGCTCGCCCCGCTCGCGCGGCAACTGAACCGCCACGCCGGGGACACCCCGCTCTCGGTCGAGATCGGCGTCGAGGCGGGCGCGCCGACGGTGGCCGTGCGCCCGCTCCAGGGCGCGCGCGCGAGGTCGGCGCGCGAGCCGAGCAGCCCCGCCCTCAGGCTCGCAACGGGCGCACAGGACCTGCGCCGCGGGCACCAGGCGCTCGCCACCTCGTCCACGGTGCGCGAGCTGAACAACGGCGTGTACCAGCTCGCTCAGCAGGAGGCGCGCGTCCTCAACAAGCAGGCCGCGAGTAAAAAGCTGACCCCGCGCGACGTCGAGGTGCTGGCGGAGGTCGGCCGGTTGCGTGAACTGTCCGAGGAGGTGACCCGCCAGCGCGAGGGATCGTTCGCGCTCGAGGAAGCGGCCGTGGTCGCGTTCCACGAGCACCCGGAGGAGCCGCCCGCGGAGCTCTCCGAACGACTGACGAAGGCGAACCAGGAGTGGGACGCGCTGCTCCGGCGGCTGTACGCGCTGAACGCGCCGGCCGGCGACCGGGTCACGGTGGCGCTGTTCGGCGAGCACCGCGAGAACCTGGCCGAACTGGCGTTCGCGTACCGCACCGTCGCCAATGACAACGGGCTGTCGGTGGAGATGGTCCGGTACGACCTGCCCTCCGGGGACGCGGCTCCGGCCGGTCGCGCACCGGCGCCG
>JBJSXS010000661.1:0-6009 GCA_046086545.1 Gemmata sp. | reverse complement strand
GGAGCTCAAGGCGCTCCCGCGCGACGACTTCTTCGGTTACGAGCCGATCAGCGTGAAGATCGACACCATGTTCGACAAGCAACCCGGGTTCCGGTACGCGGAGTACGAGGTGCGCGGGGTGCCCGTGCGCGTCGAAATCGGCCCGAAGGACATCGAGAAGGGCGCGTGCGCGGTCGCCCGCCGCGACGTGCCCGGTAAGGAGGGCAAGACGTTCGGCATCCCGCTGACCGGCGCCGCGGGGCACATCGCGAACCTCTTGCGTGACATTCAGCAGGCGCTGTTCGACCGCGCGAAGAAGTATCGCGACGCGAACGTCGCGACCGCGAACACCCTGGACGAGTTTAAAGCCCTGTTCCCCACCGAGAAGGAAGGCGAGGGCGGCACCGCGGGCGGGCTGAAGTTCGTGTACGCGCACTGGGACGGCACGCGCGAAACCGAGGATCGGGTGCAGGCCGAGTACAAGGCGACGATCCGGTGCCTGCCGTTCGACGGCCCGCAAGAGGCGGGAGCGTGCATCTTCACCGGCAAGCCGAGCGCCCGGCGCGTGATCTTCGCCCGCGCGTACTAAAGCGGCTCCGATGGGAGCGGCGGGGGCACACCACCAGAACAACAATCTCCTTCGGGCCGGCGGGCCAGGGGGCACAAAACGGGGACGCGCCCGGCCCGCTTTTCAGTCGAGAGCGTACCCGTTTGCGCGCTCCGAGATGTCACCCATTGAGCGCGGTCGGCGTCATCAAACCCGAGGTGCGGCGGGTAGGCGGCAAAGCCCGACCGCGCTGACGAGGCGGTCCCGGAACCCCGAGATAGGGGTCGTCGGCCATGACCGATTCCAACGTGGGGCGACGCCCCGGATGATCGCGGGCGCGTGCCGCTCACGGGAGCCGGGGGCTAAACGGAGCGGGCCGCACCTGTGGGTGCGGCCCGCTCGGCGTGTTTTCTTCACACTTACGCGATGGCGGTCGCGGTGGTGTCGGTAGGCTGCACGTTGATGCGCTTGCCGCCCTGGTCGAAGTACACGGTGCCGTCCACCAGCGCGAAGATGCTGCTGTTCTTCGCCAGCCGCACGAACCGGCCCGGAGCGAATTTCGTGCCGCACTGCGTCACGATGATACTGCCCACCGTCACCGACTGCCCGCCGTACGCCTTCAGCCCGCGGCGCTTTGCCTGGGAGTCGCGCCCGTTGCGGACCGACCCTTGACCCTTCTTGTGTGCCATGACTGTATGCTCCCACACGTCAGTGTTCACGTAGTATATTTATTGTAGCGGGTGTGCCGATGTGGGCAAGTCGCGGGCGCCTGACGGAACCGGAAGGCGTCTCATTCTGCCTTCACATCTGACCGGCTACAACGCGCGGTACGCTCACGAACTTCCTGCGTCTTTAACTCCCTGGTTGCGTGCCACCATGATTCGCACTCGCGCCCTCGCGCTCGGGTTGTTGGCGTCCCTTTCGACCGCCCTGCTGTCGGCGTCGGCCGCCGAAGTGGCCCCGATGCCCTCGCCCGGCGGCTACAAGACCGTGAAGACCGCGCAGTCCGTAAAGGACGCGCCGGCCACCGTCACCACGTTCAGTGCCGCGGGGTATCTTGGTGTCGTGGTGGGGGAGAAGGGCGGCAAGCCGGTGATCGAGGTCGTCGCGCCCGACTCGCCCGCGGACGCCGCCGGGCTGAAGGAGGGCGAGGTGGTGCTGAAGTTCGGCGGCGCGACGGTGACCTCCGCCGCGTCGCTCAAGGACGCGCTGCGGAGCAAGCTCGCGGGCGACACGGTGTCGCTCACGGTGGCGCGCGGCGGCACCCCGGTGACCGTCAGCGCGAAGCTGAAGGCGGCGAGCAGCCCCATGGCGGCCGAGGAGCGCCCGGCGGGCGGGTTCGGCGGCAAGGGCGGCGGCTGGGACGACCGGCTCCCGCGGTCGTGGCGCAAGCCCACGTACAACCTCGCCATCATCGGCGTCGAGTACCCGGACGTGAAGCACAACCCGAAGATCACCAACAAGGACTGGGAAGACTCGATGTTCAGCCTGGGCACCTACACCGGCAAGAGCGCCACCGGGGAGAAGGTCCACGGCAGCATGAACGACTACTACAAGGAGCTCAGCTACGGCACGTTCAGGGTGGAGGGGAAGTTCGTCGGCTGGTACGAGGTGTCGAAGAAGCGAACCGACTACAGCAGCGGCAGCGGCACCAGCGCCGGCGAGAAGAAGGCGCTGCTCACCGAAACGCTCGACCTGTACGCGAAGGCCGCCGGCAAGGACGCGCTGAAGGAGTTCGACGGGGTGTTCTTCCTGTACGCCGGCGGCCGCGTGCAGACCACCCGCGGCGGCCTGTACTGGCCGCACCGCGCGAACGTGAGCTACGGCGGGCGCGCGCTCCCGTACTTCATCGTTCAGGAGGGCGGCAACACGATGAACGACATCTCCGTGTTCTGCCACGAGTTCGGGCACATGCTCGGCCTGCCGGACCTGTACGCGCGCCCGGAACTGCCCGGCAGTGAGGGCGTGGGCCAGTGGTGCGCGATGTCGAACCAGATCGGCGGCGGGCGCCCGCAGCACTTCAGCGCGTGGAGCAAGGAGGTGCTGGGCTGGGTGAAGCCGACCGTGATCGACCCGAGCGTGAAACAGAAGCTCATCCTCTCGCCCATCGAGAGTGACCCGACGCAGTGCTTCAAGGTCAAGGCCCGCCCGGACGGCTCCGAATACTTCCTCCTTGAAGTGCGCAAGAAGACCGGCTGGGACGAGCGGCTCCCGGGCGAAGGGCTGCTCATCTGGCGTGTGGTGAACAACAAGCCGGTCCTTGAAGAGTCGCACGGCGTCGAGGGCGCCCGGGGGCCGAACGTTCACCTGAGTTCCGTGCCCTACCCGAGCGCGGCGAACGACAGCTTCACGCCGTACACGATCCCGTCGAGCAAGAGCCAGCTTGGCGGAGGCGCCGCGGTTCACATCACGAACATCCGTCGGCTCCCCGACGGTCGCGTGACGTTCCACATTGGATATGATTACCACTGACGGCGCGTTCGACGCAACTCCCGAGCAAACCGACGGTTAGCCTGTCGTTAATCGTCGGTTGTTGAGTGCGGGAAAAAGGGCAACGTCGGGGTTGGGTGATTTAGAGTGTTTGGCCGTAACTGGTTGCGCCCATCCGTTACAGCATCACGAGCAGCGGGCACGTCGAGCAAGTTCGGCCGGTCTCCGGTGCAGACGTGCGTACCGGACGGCACCAGAAGCGCGTTTTTCTCGGCCCGCGGGTGCCGGGGCGAATCGGCTTCTCGATCTGCGTGTTTGGCTCCGCGCGCTTTTGCCGCGCAGCACGCTGGTGCGTTGCGCATAATCAACCTGTCGGACGGTGGGCGAGCGCTTCCGACGGCGTTGCGCAACTCGGGGCCGCACCTCAGCTCGCGTCCAGCGGGTACATCGGGCGCCGGATCCGGGCGTACTCGAACCGGGCCGCGTTGATCGCGGTCAGGCCCGGCGTGTCCACCTCGATGATCTCGCCGCCGAGGGGCGCGTAGGCGGCCTTGTACGCGACCGCGGCTTTCACGACGATCGCGCTCGCGACTTTGGGGTCGATGCCCAGGCTCGTGAGTTGCCCGAGGCTGAACGGCGGGGTGCGGAGCGTGTTCAGCACCAGCAGGTTGCCGTCGCCGAGGTCAAGAACCGCGGTGTGCCCCTGGTCGTTCTGCCGGCGCCCGCCGTGCCGCGCCTCGACCTCCACCCACTTGCCCTCGTGCAGCGAGCGCACGGTGCCGCGCACGCGCAGCTGCGGGCCGTGCAGGTCGCCGGTCGAACCGCCCACGGCGACCTCGACGGCGCGGCCGATGCCCGCGGCCTTCGCCTGTTCCACCGCGGCCGGCGCGTACATCGGCACGACGAACCCCTTCGCGTGCTGCTTCAGCAGTTCCGCGAGCAGCACGGTGCCGTCGCCCGCGGAGCCGCCGCCGATGTTGTCCCCGAGGTCGATCAGCAGCGCGGGGCGCGTCGTGCCGGCGAGCGCGCGGCGCACCGCCTCCTCCGGTTCCGGGCTGAGCACGTTCAGGTCCGCGCGCGCCGCCCACATGGCGGTCGCGAGTTCGTCGGCCGCGGCCCGCGCGCGGGCCGGGTCGCCGTCGGCAACGGCGATCACGCTCGCGCCCATGTCGGGGACGTCGGCGTAGGGGAACCCGGCCATCAGGCTGACCGAGAGGACGCCCGGGCGCGCCTCAATCTCTCTCGCGCGGCGCATGAGGCCGGCCATCGGCTCGCGCGCGGTGTCCTGGCCCAACAGGTTCAGGAGCATCGGCGGCTTCGCGACGTGGCAGACGGGCTTGCTCGTGCCCACCTGGGCACGCGCGAGCAGTTGCGCCGCGAGCCGCCCGCGCTGCCGCTGATCGACGTGCGGGTACGTCTGGTAGCCCACGAGGATGTTCGCGGTCTCGGCCATCTGCGGCGACACGTTGCCGTGGAAGTCGAGCGTGACCGCGAGCGGCACGGTCGGCCCGAGCGCGGCACGCACCCGGCGCAGCGCCTCGGCGTCGGCGTCCGGGTACTTGGGGGTGACCATCGCGCCGTGAAGTGCGAGCAGCACGCCGTTGGCCCGCGCCAGCTTCAGCCCGGTGACGAGGGCGTCGGTGAAGTGGGCGAAGAACTCGTCGCTCACCGGGCCGGCGGGGGTGGCCCACGCCATCGCGACCGGCACCGGCGTGTAGCCGAACGCCTTCGCCCCCTCGATGAACCCGCCCACCTCGTGGTGCGCGTCCTGCCAGACGGGAATCACCGCGTCGCCGTAGGTGAGGCTGCCGTCGCGGAACCGGTTCAGGTCCGTGGGCAGCGGGGCGAACGTGTTCGACTCGTGCATGAACCCGCCGATCGCGACGCGCATGGCTCCCCCCCCCCGGGCGCCCCGACAGGGGCGAGCGCTAAAGCTGACTGTGGACGTCACCAGTGTCAACGAGAATTCATATGGTTTCTTTGGGCGCCGGTGGCGCCCTTTCTCACAAACCGAGAGGTGCATCGTGTCCGTGAACGTGGCGGTGGTCGGTGCGACGGGGGCCGTGGGCGAGCTGATGCGGAAGGTGCTGGTGGAGCGCAACTTCCCCGTCAGGTCGATCAAATTCCTGGCCTCGGAGAAAAGCGCCGGTAAAACCGTCGAGTTCGCGGGCAAACAGCACCCGGTGGAACCGATCCGGCCCGAGGCGTTCGAGAACGTGCAGATCGTTCTCAGCAGCACCCCGGGGTCGGTGAGCAAGCAGTACTCGCCCGCCGCGGCGAGGGCCGGCGCCGTCGTGGTGGACAACTCGTCCGCGTGGCGCATGGACCCGGACTGCCCGCTGGTCGTCCCCGAGGTGAACGCGGACCAACTGCACCACATCAAGAAGGGCATCGTCGCGAACCCGAACTGCGTCGCGATCCCGCTGTGCGTGGCGCTCAAGCCGCTGCACGACCTCGCGCGGGTGAAGCGCGTCGTCGTCGCGACCTACCAGTCGTCCTCGGGCAAGGGCGCGACGGGGCTGAAGGACTTCGGCGCGCAACTGGCCGCGTGGGCGTCCGGCCGGCCGGTGCCCGCGCCGACCGCCCACCGCGCGCAACTCGCCGGGAACGTGATCACCCTCGACTGGACCCTCGACCCGAACGGGTTCACCGAGGAGGAGAACAAGGTCATCATCGAGACGCGAAAGATCCTGGGCGACGCCACCATCGGCGTGTGCCCCACGTGCGTTCGCGTGCCGGTGAAGGTGGCGCACAGCGAGGCCGTGACCGTGGAGTTCGCGCGGCCGCTATCGGTGGCCGACGCGAAGGCCGCGCTCGCGCAGGCGCCGGGCATCGTGTTCATGGACGAGACGAAGGACGGGGCGTTCCCGCAGCCGATCCACGCGGAGGGGAGCGACCACACGTTCGTGGGCCGCGTGCGCCAGGACCCGAGTAACCCGAACGCGCTGTGCCTGTGGGTGGTGGCCGACAACCTCCGCAAGGGCGCCGCGAGCAACGCCGTGCAGTGTGCCGAGGAACTGGTGAAGCGCGGCATTGTGAAGTGATTACGGCGC
>JBJSXS010000660.1:0-3326 GCA_046086545.1 Gemmata sp. | reverse complement strand
ATGCCCGCGAGGTCCGGGGCGCCGGACCACGGCAGCGGGCGCACCAGCACCCCGCCCGCGCCCCACTCCAGCGTGGCCGGGCGGTACGTCGGGCGGTCGTTGCTCTCGGCCAGCCCTTCGGCCAGCGGCAGCCCGATTGTGCGCGGACCGGCCTCCCTGTGTCCACCCAGGATTCGCGCGGCCGGGCGCACGAACAGCTCGAAGCACACGAACGAACTCACCGGGTTGCCCGGCAGGCCGAACACCAGCGCGCCGCCTTCCGCGGTGCCGAACAGCAGCGGCTTCCCGGGTTTCATCCGCACCTGCCGGAAGTGAACGGTCACCCCGAGCTCGTTCAGCACGTCGGGCACGAAGTCGTAAGCGCCCACCGAAACCCCGCCCGCGATGAGCAGCACATCGGCGGCCGAGAGGCCCGCGGCGATGAGGGATTTCGTGACCGCGCGGTCGTCCGCGGCGATGCCAAGATACCGGGGCAACGCACCGGCGCGGGCCGCCTGCGCGGCGAGCATCGGGCCGTTCGAGTTGCGGATCTGCCCCGGCTTCGGTTTCACCCACGCTTCGACCAACTCGTCCCCGGTGGCGATGACCCCCACGCGCGGGCGCGGGTGCAGCGCGATCTCGGCCCGCCCGACGTTCGCCAGCACCCCGAACGCCGCAGGGTTGAGCGGCGTGCCGGCGCCGAGCACCACCGCGCCCGCCCGCACCTCGGTGCCCTGCGCGTACACGTACTGCCGCGGGCGCACGCTCGCGTCGGTGATCTTCACGCGCCCGCCGAGCGGTCGCGTGTCCTCTTGCATCACAACCGCATCGGCGCCGTCGGGCACCGGCGCGCCGGTGAAGATGCGGGTCGCCTCCCCTACCCCGACGGCCCGCGCGGGCACCTTCCCGGCGGGCACTTCTTCGATCACCGTCAACTCGGCGCCGGGCGGGGTGCAGTCAGCGCTGCGCACCGCGTACCCGTCGCGGAGCGACTTCGGGAACGGCGGCGAGTCCCGGTCCGCGACGACATCCTCCGCGAGCACCTGCCCGAGCGCGGTTGGCGTCGCCGGTGCGACCGCCGCCCGGAGCGGCTTCGCGTGCCGGAGAACCGTCGCGAGCGCGTCTGCAACTTCCAGCATGGTTGGAACCTCCCGCTCGTGAGATGGTATACCGAACTCGATGACTCGAGCGAGCACGACATTCTAACCTTGGCTGACGTTCCTCATGGAACGGCGACGGTCGTTTGAGTGTCGCGGGGAGGCAACGAGATGCCAACGATCTACATCGACGCGGACGCGTGCCCGGTCAAGGACGAGGTGTACAAGGTCGCGCGGCGGTACGCCATGAAGGTGTTCGTCGTCGCGAACGGCGCGTTGCGCGTGCCCGCCGACGCCCTCTTCGAGTTGGTTGTGCAGACCGGGTTCGGGGCCGCCGACGACTGGATCGCCGCAACCATCGGCGCCGGCGACATCTGCATCACCGCGGACATCCCGCTGGCGGCGCGGTGCGTGGCGAACGGTGGGGTCGCCCTCGACCCGAAGGGCCGGTTGCTCGACGCGAACACCATCGGCGAAGCGGTCGGGATGCGCGACCTCATGGACGAACTGCGCACCACCGGCGAGGCGCGAGGCGGGCCGGCCCCGATGACCGCGAAGGACCGGTCGCGGTTCCTGTCGAAACTCGACGGGGCTGTGGTGGCGGCCCGCCGGGCGGCGCGCTGACGGCCCGCGGGTCCGAAAATCACCCGCCGCGCGGCGGCCGAGCCGTGATACACTGACACCGCCCCTGCTCCCTCCCCCCGGGCTGCGCCGATGCAGGCTCGTCTTCTCGCCGCGCTGCTGGTTGCCGCCTCGCCGTCGCTGGCGCGGGCCGCGGACGTGTCGTTCGAGCGCGAGGTGCTGCCGGTCCTCACGCGCGCCGGGTGCAACATGGGCGCGTGCCACGGCAACCTCAACGGCAAGGGCGGGCTGAAGCTGTCCTTGAAGGGCGAGGACGCCGCGGGCGACTTCGCCGCCCTGACGCGCGACATGCTGGCGCGCCGCACCGACCCGATCCGGCCCGACGAGAGCCTCTTGCTGCAGAAGGCGACGGCGCGGGTGCCGCACGAGGGCGGGGCGCGGTTCGCCAAAGGGGACCACGAGTACGCCCTCCTGCGCGCCTGGATCGCCGGGGGCGCGAGGCCCGACGCGCCCGGTGCGCCCGCGCTCGCGAGGCTCACGGTGGCCCCGGCGAGTAAGGTGCTGAGCGACCCGGACGACCGGTTCCGCGTGAAAGCGGTCGCGACCTTCGCCGACGGCAGCACGCGCGATGTGACCGCGCTCGCGGCGTTCGAGTTCACGCAGGTGGGCGTCGCAAAGATCACCGCCGACGAGGTGGTCCGCGAGCGGCCGGGCGAGGTGGTACTCCTCGTGCGGTACGGTGCGCGGGTCGAGCCGGTGCGCGTCGTGTTCCTGCCCGACCGCCCGGCCCCGGACCTGCGCGGGTTCGCCGCGAACAACGAGATCGACAGGCTCGTGTCGGCGCAGCTGAAGGAGCTGCGCCTGCGGCCCGCGAAACTCGCGCCGGACCACGTCTTCCTGCGGCGCGCGTACCTCGACGCGCTCGGGGTGCTGCCCGCGCCGCAGGAGGCGCTCGCGTTCCTCAGCGACCCCGACGCGAAGAAGCGCGAGAAGCTCGTCGACGCGCTGCTCGCGCGCCCGGAGTTCGCGGAGTACTGGGCGCAGAAGTGGTCCGACCTGCTACGGAACGAGGAGAAGGCGCTCGACCGGAAGGGCGTCGCGGTGTTCTACCGGTGGATCGCCGCGCAGCTCGCCGCCGACCGGCCCTTGAACGAGTTCGCGAGGGACATCATCGCGGCCACGGGCAGCACGTACGCGCACCCGCCGGCCAACTTCTGGCGCGCCGTGCGCGACCCGCTCGCGCGCTCGGAGTCGGTCGCGCAGGTGTTCCTCGGGCTGCGCATCGGCTGCGCGCGGTGCCACAACCACCCGTTCGACCGCTGGACGATTGACGACTACTACGGGTTCGGCGCGCTGTTCGCGCGGGTCGAGTACCGGGTGCTGGAGAACAACAAGAGGGACGCGCTGGACAAGCACGAGTTCGTGGGCGAGCAGATCGTGTGGCAGAACCGCGACGGCGAGATGCCGGACCCGCGCACCAGGCGGCCCGCGGCGCCGCGGCTCCTCGGGGCCGCGAACCCGACCGCCGCCGGCGACCGGCTCGGGGCGGTCGCGGAGTGGGTCGCGGCGAAGGACAACCCGTTCTTCGCCCGGGCGCAGGTGAACCGCGTCTGGCTGCACCTGATGGGCCGCGGGCTGGTGGACCCGAACGACGACTTCCGCGCCACC
>JBJSXS010000659.1:0-4834 GCA_046086545.1 Gemmata sp. | reverse complement strand
CGGATGGTGTGCGCGCCGACGCTCGGCCCCCGCAACAGCGGCCCGTTGCCAAGCGGCGAGGCGGCCGCACCAAAGACCGAATACACCTTAACGGCCGAACGACGCCAAAAGCAATCTCGGTGGCGTCACTTCGGGGCCGGTACGTCCGTGCGGAACGGCACGGCGGGCAGGCCGTCCTTGTTGAACAAGTTCGCCCACGGGTGGTTTGCGGCCCACGCGTACCGCACGCTCACCGGTTTCGCGACCTTCGAGATGAGGACGACTTCGTTGCCCTCAATCGTGGCATCGGCCCAGTCGAACTTGCCGTCGGCGCCCGCAAGCGCGAACCCTTGTAACTTGTCGCCGTTCTTGAACGCCAGCCCCGCGCCGGCGTGATCGAAGGTGACGCGCACCTTCTCGCCATCGACCTTGTGCGACTTGTACACGGGCCCGTAGTACTCGACCTTTTTCGCGTACACCGTCCCCAGTGCGACGCGCGCCGCTCGTGCCGCGTAGCCCGACTTGTTCGTGGGGTGAATCCCCGGCCCGAGGTCGCTGCTGATCGCCATGAACGTGTTCGGGTACGTCATGATGCGGACGTGTGTCTCGCGGTACGCACCGTCGTTCGGGACCGCCTTCGGCAGCGGGGCAAACTTCTCGCCCTTGTCGGTAACCGGGTCGGCGTAGTCCCACGCGCACCCGCCGCCGCTCGGCTTCTGAACGTAGATGAACGCGAAGTCCTGGCCGAAGTCCTTCCGCCACCCGCGAATCAGCGCGCCCATGAGCGTGTACTGATCGACGCCGTTGATCGCGGTGCCGCTCTCGCCCTGGTCCCACACCACCCCGCGGATGCCGTAGGGCAGCATCGGCCGGATGTGCGCCTCGTAGAGGTTTCCGATTTTGCCCGTCGATTCGCCGGCCGCGACCGGTGCCGGCGGCTTGCCCGGCGGGTTCTTGCCGTCCTTCTTCGCCTGCTCCGCCGCCGCTTCCCACTTCTTCAGCGCCTCCGCGTGCGCGGCTTTCGCCTTCTCGAAGTCATAAGTCTCGCTGAACTTCTTGGCGACCGCTTTACAGGGCTCGTCCGAGCGGTACGAGTCCTCGCTGAGCCAGTAGCCAGAGGGTGTGCCCCCGACCGCGCCGACCATTAACCCCACCGGCACATCTAGCTCCTTCTGAATGCCAACTCCGAACGCGAACAGGATCGCCGAGAAGCCCTGAACGCTCTTGGCGTCCGCCTCGGCCCACTTCCCGCCGCTCTTGCTCAGGCGGATCTTCGGGTAGCTACCTTCCGCGAGCTTCGCCAGCCCCGAGTCGCCCTTCGCGTAACCCGACACGCTGCCCTGCATGTTCGACTGGCCCGAGCCGACCCACACCTCGCCCACCAGCACGTCTTCGAGAACGATGGTGTTCACGGTGAGCTTGTCCGGGCCGCCGGCCTTGAGCGCGTTGAGCTTCGCGAGCCACTTGCCGTCCTTGTCCGCGACGACGGTCACCTCCTGATCGCGAAACCTCACGGTCACCTTCTCGGCCGGTGCCGCGGTGCCCCAGATGGGCACGACCGCGTCGCGCTGGAGCACCATGTGACTGCTCAGCACCGGCGGGAGTTTGACGTCGGCCGTCGCGCGGTTCGCACCGGCGAGCAGCGACAGCACCGCGACCAGCACGGCGCCGCGTGGGAGGGAGAGCATGCTTTCACCGTCGGAAAGTTAATGAGGCGGGACCGCGACATTATGGCCGCGCGCCGCGCGCACCGCCAGAGGGTGACTTGATTTGAGCGCGGTCCGGGACCGCGGCTTTAGCGCCGCTGGTCCCTTTTGCCGACAGTGCAGAGCCGACCGATGCGCGGTGCGTGTCCGGCGTGTGTCAGTTGCGGGCCGGAGGCTTCGGCCCCGCCGGCCGGTACAGCGGCATCTGCGGCATCGGTTCCAACGGGACGAGTTGCCCCCGTTTCAGGCTCTCAACCCGCCGCAGGTCCGCAGCCTCCAGTTCCTTGAACAGCTTGAGGGCACTGGCCTTCGCTTCCCGAACCTGCGGGTCCGGCTTCTCCTCGATCTTCTTGATAAATTCGCGCGTCTTGGCCAGCGACCTCTCTAGTAGTCCGCGAGCAGGTGTTCGATAATCCGCTGCTTTACCTCGTCCGGCGTTGGCACGATTGGAAACGGCACACGCGGCCCTTCCGGCGCGAGGCCCAAAGCGAAAGTGAGTAACGCTGAGTAGCTGAGCGCGATCATGTGCGAAGGTGGGATTCAGGAACGGCGGCTTCAGTCGCGTACCGGCGGCTTCGGTCGCTTGTCCGCGGGAGGGGCAGGCGGCATCGAGGGACTTCCCGGCGGAGCGAGTTGCCCCCGCTCTAACCTCTCGATGTATCGCAAATCCTGGGCCTCCAGTTCTTTGAACCTCTTGAGCAGGGTGGCTTTCAGTTCCCTCACCCGCGGGTCTGGTTCCTCCTCGATCTTTTTGATCGCTTCCCGCAGCGTAGCGAAACGCTAGGGCACGCAGTGTACCCGCTCAGGGTCGCAAGATTTTGTTCGTAGGACTGAATAAGCGCCGCCCAGTCGAAGTCGGCCGCGGCGCCTTCGTCCGGCGGAGGCGTGATCGTGTTCATTTAAGGTGCGTTCGTCACCGACAATGGCAACGGTGCCTCGCCCGTGTCGAGGACAGCCACCACACCGTCTGCGACAGCCACCGCACTCAACGCTAACCCCTGAAACTGGCCTTCCGCGAAGACCGCAGTCGGCGCGTTCAGTTGAACGGGCAGCGTCGCATCCACACCGTCCAGAGTCACTGCCAGGTCGGATACAGACACCTGTTGCGCCACGAGAGTCGCGTCAACCTCAGGATCCGTGTGATCGAACGAGGCGCTCAACAGAATACAGTCATTCGTGATAAAGGAGCACGGAAGTAACCGATGGCAGTTCGCGTGCGTCCAGGGATTCCAGCCGGGGGCAAAAGGGCTTGGGCACGGGCGATCCTCCTGATCCAGAGGATAAGTTCACAGATGTTTTTGCGAGTATTAGATTGTCAGGCCGCATTTCAGTTGCGATAACTTTCTGCATAAAATGCCTCCATGGAGCAGAACCTGACCCGAGAGCAGATGCTGGAGTTGATCGGCGGGGCGGTGCGCGGCGATGGCTTCCGGCGGGCGACGTTCGCCGGCGCGACCCGTGGGGCCGCGTGCGAGTGGGTCCGCGTGGTGATCCGGCCCATCGACCTGCGCGGCGACAAGCACTTCCAGTTCGCTTACCAGGGGGCCAAGAAAGCGGTCACCAGGAACTACCTCGAAGACGAGTTGGAGGCCCCGCTCGACGAACTCGTCGGGTACGGGTTCGCGGGCGTTCACATCACCACGAACGCCGAAGAGATCGACGTCCGCACGAGCCGCAAGGGACGTGTTCACGTCGGGCGACACAAGCTCCGCAACGCGCTCGAGGTGCGGGAGCCGGAGCCGCACAACCGCGTCAAGGACGTGCCGCTGCCCGAGGGCAGAGCCGACGCACTACTCGAAATCATGGGTATCGCAACGCCGGACGGGCGTGTGAGGCCCACCATGCGCGCGAAATTCACGCAGATCAACGAGTTCCTCAAGCAGCTCGCGCACGTCTTCGACGACGCCAAGCTAAACGCCTTGAGCCGCGACCTGACGATCCTCGACTGCGGGTGCGGGTCCAGCTACCTCACGCTCGCCGCGCACCACTACCTGAACAACGTACTCAAAGTCCCGACACGCATTCTCGGCGTGGACGTGAACGAGGAGGTCATTCGCAAAAGCGTGGAGCGCGCCGACCAGCTCGGTGCGAACAACCTTAACTTCGAGTGCCGGCGCATCGGCACCGCGGACGCGCCGGCCGACGTCGTCATCGCCCTTCACGCGTGCGACACCGCGACGGACGACGCCATCGCTCAGGCGGTGCGCAGCGGTGCGTGCCTGTTCCTCGGGGTGCCGTGCTGCCACCACGCCTTGAACAAAGTGCTCGGCGCGGCGGGCCCGTCGGAAGTGCTCCGCCCGGTGCTGCGCCACGGCATATTGCTCCAACGGACCGCGGACCTCGTTACCGACGCGTTCCGCGCGCTCGCGCTGCGCATCATGGGGTACCGGACGGATGTGGTGGAGTTCGTCGCGACCGAACACACCCCACGGAACCTGATGATCCGCGCCGTTCGCACGCGTGAAGCCGCGAACCCGCAAGCGACGGAGGTTCACGAATACCGCGAGTTGAAGCGCTTTTGGCGCGTCACACCGTACATAGAAAAGGTTCTCGGCGAAGAGTTTCAACAACTCGTGAGGGCGAACCCGGAATGAGCGCGACCGATTACGTTCTCGGACAGTCGGAGCGGGCGGCCCGCCGACTGGAGCTGCAGGACCGGCATTTCGCGGCGCCGTCGGAAGCGCTCCTCGACGCGCTCGCGCTGCGCCCGGACGACCGCGTGGTCGAACTGGGCTGCGGCCCGGGCGCGTTCACGCGCCGCCTCCTCGCGCGCCTCGGCGCGGGTGGCATCGTCGTTGGTGTGGACTCGTCTGCGACCCTGCTCGATCAGGCGCGCGCCGCGCTCCCGAAGGGAGAAACGCGCTTCGTGCCCGCACTCGCGGACGCGGCCCGGCCGGGCGCGTGGCTCGACGGCGCGACCGTCGTGTGCGGGCGCGCGGTTTTGCACCACGTCCCGATGGCCGAGGTCCTGCTCGGCCGCCTGCTCGCAACGTTGCCGCCGGGCACGCGCCTCGGGTTCCTCGAGCCGGACTTCCGCCGGCCGGTCACGAACCTCGCACACGCGGCGGCGCGGCGCCCGGCGCTGGCCCCGCTGCTGCGCTTTGCGACCGCGATCAACGAGTTGTACGCCGCGTGGCGCATCTCGCCGG
>JBJSXS010000658.1:0-3257 GCA_046086545.1 Gemmata sp. | reverse complement strand
CGGCGACATGAACGCCGACGGCACCGCCGACATCGCGGTCGGCACCGATCTCGGTAACTTGCCGCATGTGAAGGTGTTAAACGGGCGCGGGCAGGGCGAACTGGCCAGTTTCTACGCGTACGCGCCCGGGTTCCTGGGCGGCGTTCGGGTGGGCATGGGCGACCTGAACGGCGACGGGTACGCCGACCTGGTCACCGGGGCCGGCTACGGGGCCGGCCCGCACGTCGCCATGTTCGACGGCAAGTCCATCGCGCAAGGCCGGGGGCCGCGCAAGGCGGCCGGCGACTTCTACGTGTTCGCCCCGTCGATGACCTCCGGTCTCAACATTGCCGTCGGCGATGTGGACGGCGACGGGTACGCCGATATCGTCGCGGCGCCCGGCACCGGGGCCGCGCACCTGAAGGTCGTTAGCGGCAAGTCGCTCACCTCCGGACAGGGCGCGGCCGAACTGCTCAGCACCATCGGCTGGGCCGGGAACACGGCCGGGCTGCGGGTCGCCGCGGTGGACGCCGACGGCGACGGCAGAGTGGACGTGATGACCTCGACCGGCGGCCCGAACGGCGGCCGCGTCGGGCTGTTCGCCTCCCGCGCACTGGCCCCGCGGAGCCCGGACCGGGTCCGCTGGTTCGACCCGCTCCCGGGCCTCACCACCGCCGTGTACGTCGGCTGAACCCAGCCGTCATTGACCGCGTCGCCCGCTGCCCCCTCGGGACGTTCCGCGGGGGCTTTTCGCGCGCCGGTCGCGTTCGTGGCCCGCGCCCCACGTCTCAGAATACGGGCCGACCGCGCCGAACCTTGCTGCACCTTTCGCACACGCGCGGTAAAATGGCGGTCATTCCGACACACCCGCCCCGGGCCTCGCACCATGAACCTTCGCGCACGCGCTTGCCTCGCCGTTCCCGCTGTGCTCGTCTGTGTCGTCGTTCTCGCACACGCCGACACCCGGCCCGAACACCCGGTTCCCGAGCCGTACAAGCAGGCCCCGCCGACTTCGTTCGAGTGCCGCTGGGCCGAGACCCCAATCACGCTCGACGGCGCCGCGGACGAACCGGCGTGGCAGCACGCCCAACCGATCGCCGCGTTCCACGTGCCGTGGCTGGGCGACAGAGCCCGTGCGGCCCGCACGGCCACCACCGCCAAACTGCTCTGGGACCGCGAGTACCTGTACTTCCACGCGGACATGGAAGACTCGGACCTCTTCGCGGACATCACCGAGCACGACGGTGAGCTCTGGAAGAACGACGTGTTCGAGCTGTTCTTGCGGCCGGATTCCGACAAGACGGGCTACTACGAGTTCCAGGTGAGCGCGGGCGGCGCGCAGTTCGACGCGTTCTACCCCAGTTACGACCTCGACACGCTGGTGAAGCACGCGAAGGCCGGCAAGTTCCGCATGGAATCGCGGGTGAAACTGCGCGGCACGCTCAACCAGCGCGCCGACGTGGACAAGGGGTGGAGCGTCGAGGGGCGCATCCCGTGGACCGACCTCGTGCGGACCGGCGGTCGGCCCGTGCCCGGGGAGAAGTGGAAGCTGAACCTGTGCCGGTTCGACTACCACACGGACTGGAAGGAGCCGGAGCTGTCGTGCGTCGCGCCGATCACCAAGAAGAAGATCCCGCCGTTCTTCCACCAGAGCGAGGACTACGCGACGCTCGCCTTCGTTGGCCCGGACCCGAAGGTGAAGCCGTTCGGCGTCGAGACGAAGGACCGGCCCACCTCCTCCACTGTGGTGGGGTTCCCGGACCCGCCCCCGCCGTTCGTGGCGGCCCGGACGCTCGACAAGTACCGGCCCGAGTACCCGATTCGCGTCGAGCGGATTCCCGGCACGGACGAGGCGCTCTGCATCACGCAGCCGCGGTCCTACGCGGAGACGCAGGTGTGGCGGTTCCCCTACGGTGCGAGCACCACCGAAAAGGACGCGGTGAAGCTGATGAACACGCCGGCCGGCGGGACCGCGTACGACATCGCGTTCCACCCGAGGTTTGCGGACAACCGGTTCGTGTACATCGGGTGGAACGGCAAGCCGAAGGACCGCGAGGGGAAGTGGAGCGCGGTCACGCGCTACACGATGAGCGAGAAGGCGCCCCACGAGATCGACCCCAAGAGCGAGAAGACCATCATCGAGTGGCGCTCGGACGGGCACAACGGGTGCGCGGTGTGCTTCGGCGGCGACGGCCTGATGTACGTCACCAGCGGCGACGGCACCTCGGACTCGGACACCAACCTCACCGGCCAGCGCACGGACCTCCTGCTGGCGAAGGTGCTGCGCATCGACGTCGACAACGCGCCGGCCGGTAAGACCTATGCGGTCCCGCGCGACAACCCGTTCGTCGGCAAACCGGACTTCGCCCCGGAGACGTGGGCGATGGGGCTGCGGAACCCGTGGCGCATCACCTACGACGCGAAGACCAAGCAGCTGTGGGTCGGGCAGAACGGGCAGGACCTGTGGGAGCAGGCGTACCTGGTGAAGAAGGGCGACAACTACGGCTGGAGCGTGACCGAGGGCTCGCACCCGTTCTACCCGTCGCGCAAGGCGGCCCCGGTGCCCATCGTGAAGCCGACCGTCGAGCACCACCACTCGGAGGCGCGGTCACTCACCGGCGGCGTGGTGTACCACGGGAAGAAGCTGCCCGAGCTTCAGGGCGCGTACATTTACGGCGACTACAGCACCGGGCACATCTGGGCCGTCAAGCACGACGGCGAGAAGGTCGTGTGGCACAAGAAGATCGCCATCACCACGCTGAAGCTGACCAACTTCGCGCTCGACCCCGCCGGCGAACTGCTGATCTGCCACCACGGGCCGGCCGGCGAGGGCGGGTTCTTCACCCTCACCCCCAACGCCGCGAAGCACGACACCACGTTCCCGAAGAAGCTGAGCGACAGCGGGCTGTTCGCGTCGGTGAGGGATCACACGATGAAGCCGGGCGTGGTCCCGTACTCGGTGAACGCCGAACTGTGGTCCGACGGCGCTCACAAGGAGCGGTTCCTCGCGGTGCCCGAGGGCACCATTACCTACAAGCGCGCCAACGGCTGGGACTTCCCGGACCGGGCGGTGCTGGTGAAGAGCTTCGCGCTCGAAACGGTCGAGGGCGACCCGGCGAGCCGCAAGTGGGTCGAGACGCGGTTCATGACCCGGCAGGGCGGCGAGTGGTACGGGTACTCGTACGTCTGGAACGCGGAGGGCACCGACGCGGCCCTGGTGGACGCGAGCGGACTGGACGCGGCCTACACCGTGAAGACCGCGGCCGGCGAGCGCAAGC
>JBJSXS010000657.1:0-15126 GCA_046086545.1 Gemmata sp. | reverse complement strand
GCCGCACCCGCCGCCGCACCCGCTCGACGACGCCTCGCCGGTCTGCCGCGGGTACCACGTCTTCAGCGGGGCGAACTCGGCGTCGGCCAGCGCCGCGGTCCCGAACAGCGCCACCGCCATGCCCGCCTCGCTGCCGGCGCGCCACTGCCCGCCAGTCTTCAGCCCCGCGTGCCGCTCCTTGTGCTTCGCCAGCAGCGCCATCCCGCGCTTGCTCAGCCGCAGCGACCCCATCAGCGTGAACGTCAAGCCCAAGAACCCGCCGACGGCCATGACCATCGTCAGGTTCTCGACCGGGCGGTTGTTACGCAGGCCCATCAGCAGCCGCGGCAGCCCGAACAGCAGCAGCACCGTCGCCAGCGGGACCAGGGAGACGAGGCCGATCTTGAACCGCCGCGCCGCCGGGATGATCAAGCCGTCCGCTTCGAGCTTCTCGGCGCTCTTGGCGAACGCGGCCGCCGCCGCGTCCTGCACCGGCTTCATCGCGGTGCCCTCGTTGGTGACCGGCAGCGCGCCGAGAACCGCGCGCTCGACGGCCGACGCGTCGTCCGGCAACGGGCCGGCCGCGACCAGCCGCTTGCCGTCGTCACCGACCTTCGCCAGCCCGCGGCCCACCAGCCGCGCGACGGTCGCGGTCACCAGGCGCGGCGACTCGCCGCCGAGGTAGGCGGCCTGCTCCCAGGTCAGTTCGCGGGCGTCGTCCTCCGGGACCGGGTGCGGCGCCCGCATCGCGGGGCGCGCCAGCCGCCCGACGAACACCGCCGCGACCAGCGAGAGCCCGAGGGAGAAGAGGAACTCGTCGTTCTTCATCGCGAACGGGTTCGGGCCGCCATCGCACCCCGGCACCGCCAGTGCGAGCAGGACGGACGCCGCGCCCAGTTGCGCGAGGCGCTTCACCGGGGCCTTGGGGACGACCCAGTTGCGGGCGGTGTTCACCACCCGGTGCCGGGTGTCGTCGCCGAAGCGCGATTCGCCCGCGGGCCAGACGTCGGGCGGCGCCCCGCGCCCGAACGCGGCACGGTAGGCCGCGAGCGTGTCGGCGTACATGCGGAGGTGCTTCTCGCCCTCCGCCGGCCCGCCCTTCGTCGGTTCGTGGTGCAGCGGCTTGCCGAGAGCCTCGCCGCAGAAGCGCTGCCAGTACGACTTGGTGTACGTGAGGTGCAGGTGCCACGCGGCGTCCACGTCCTCGGACGGGCACACCTTGAAGCCCGCGGTCGTCGCGAGGAACACGTACCGCTTGTACTCCTCGATGACGCGCTCGGCGTAAGAGCGCGACCAGCCCTGCTCGCGCGCCAGCCGGGCCGCGAACGGGAGGGGCACTTCGCCGCCGTCGATGTCGAACGCCAGAATCCGGGCCAGCAGGTCCGCGTGTGCGGGAACCAGAACGTGAGACATGGGCAGTCCCTCTGAAGTGCAGTGCGAGCTACTCGCAGTCTACTTCGTTCGGGGCCGCAACGCGTTCAAGAAGAACAGAAGAAGGGGCGAAAACGCGAACCCCGGCCCCAAGGCCGGGGTTCGTCCGAAAAGCCGCTACGCCTTGGCCTTCGGCGCGTGTGCAGCGAGGGTGGCCTTGACCAGTTCGACCAGCTTGTCGAACGCGGCCGGGTCGTGGATGGCGATCTCGGACAGCGACTTGCGGTCGAGCATCACGTTGGCCAGTTGCAGCCCGTGGATGAACTCGCTGTACCGCATCCCGCGCATGCGGCACGCGGCGTTGATGCGCACGATCCAGATGCGGCGGTACTGGCGCTTCTTGTCCTTGCGGTCGCGGAACGCGTACACGCGGGCCCGGAGCAGCGTGACCTTCGCCATCCGGTACAGGTTGTGCCGCCCGAGGCGGAAGCCCTTCGTCAGTTTGCGGAGCCGCCGCTTGCGGGCCGCCGTCGTTGCCTTGCTGCGAGCGCGAACCATGGCCGGTGTTCCTTAATGAAGAATGTTGATGAAGTAAGAGCGTAAGTGGGGCGCGGAAGCTTACAGGACGCCGAGGGCGATCTTGTACTTCTTCTGCACGCGGTGACGGTCGCCGATGACGCCGGCGCGGCGGAGCTGGCGCTTCCGCTTGGCCTTCATGTGGGCGTTCAGGTGGCGGCGGCCGACCTTGCCGTACTTCAGCTTGCCGGTCGCGGTCACGCGGACCCGCTTCTTGACGCTCTTGTTCGTCTTGTTCTTGGTGGCCATGACTCACTCTCCGAAACCGTGCGTGGGGGCAGAGGTTGCGCCTCTGACTTGAAGCCCGTGGCACTCTGGGAAACAGGGCGGCCGTGCCGGGACAGGCCCGGCGCCCGAGTGGCCGCTCGCTCGGACGGGCACACAGTCGCGCCGGTCCGGAAAACTCGGAATTGTAATTGTAGGGGGTGTAACGCCGGGCGGGTAGTGGACGGCCCCGTTACTTCTTGCGCCCGGCCAGCAGTTTCGCGCGGGTCGCGTCCCAGTCCTTTAGGGTCTCCTTGGCCTCGTACACCTTCAGCGACTTGAACGACGCGCTCTCGCCGGCCACCGTCAGCCCCAGGTTGGTCTTCGGCGCGCCGACCGCGTCGTGCGTGCCGAACGCGGTGTGCGTGCCGTCCAGGGTGGCGAGAATGTCCGGGCCGCGCAGCTCGACCACCAGCGTGTGCCACTCGCCGGCCTTCACGTCGGTCGTCACCGTGTCGAGGACCGCGGCCTTGTCCGGTCCGTCCTTGCCGTCCTGGTCGTCCTTCTGCACGCTCACGCCGGTCGGGGTGATGCGCACGCGGCTGATGTGCCCCTTCGCCCCGTTGAGGCTCAGCGAGGTGGTCTTCGTGCCGTCGAGCTTGAACGAGTACGCGATGACCGCGTCCTTCATTTCGACGCTGCGGCGCATGACGGCGCCGTGCATGTCGGCCTTCACCTCGGCCCCGCGAACGGCCCCGTCCGACGCTTCCCACTTGCCCTTGCCGAGCTTCCAGTCCTTGCCGGGCGCCGCGGTCAGCGGGTCGTCGAGCAGCACCTTGCCCGGAACGAGCATCGTTGTCTTCGGCGGGGCGCCGGCCGGGGCCGGGTCGGCCGCGCTCGACAGCGCGGCGGCGACGACCGCGAACACGGGGGCGAGAAGAACGCGCGACATGTGGGCCTCGGGTCGGGGAAGAGGGACGACAGACGGTTGAACCCGCTCGCGGGGGCGGAGTTCCGGCGGTCAGCCGGCGCGCCGGATGCGGTAGATGGTGCCCCTGGTGCGCTCGCCGCCGGGCTCGCCGGCGCGGGCGAAGTCCGGGGTCACGCTGTAGCCGGCCTCTTCGAGCTTCCAGCGGAAGACCCGCGCCGGGAGCCGGTCCGGGTCCGCGATCAGGCACGTGCCGCCCGGCGCGAGGACCGATTCCAGCAGGCCGACGAGCGGGCCGACCAGCCGCTCCTCGTACATGAGGTCGGAGCCGATCACGACCGAATACTTCTCGTCGTCGGGCGGGCACCGGAAGTCGATGGGCCGGGTGCAGAACCCGCGCGTGAAGCCGTTCAGCCGCGCGTTGGCCGACGCGAAGGTGAGGGCCGTTTCGTCCACGTCGGAGAACGTGACCTGCAGCCCGCGGGCGAGGCACGCGACCCCGGCCAGCCCCAGCCCGCACCCCACCTCCAAAACTTCCACCGGCCGCGGGTAGGTCTCCCACGGCTCGCGCAGCACGGCCTTCGCCAGCATCCGCGCGCTCGGCCACAGCGTCGGCCAATAGGGCACGTACTCGTCC
This sequence comes from Gemmata sp., assembly GCA_046086545.1. Classification (GTDB taxonomy): domain Bacteria; phylum Planctomycetota; class Planctomycetia; order Gemmatales; family Gemmataceae; genus Gemmata. Next base: position 11,431 of record JBJSXS010000657.1, on the reverse strand, counting down.
GCGATGTACGCGGACCGGCACCACGGCAGGTCGAGGAGCTTGTCCGAGTTCGCGGGCCGGTCGAGGAGGAACGTGCGGTCGCCCACGAACACCGTCTCGCGAACGGTCTCGGTGACGGCCTCCGGCGGCGTGCAGTGGAATCGGGGGGGCATATTGGGGGTGGCGGTCAGCCGCGTCGGTCGTCGGTCGTCCGTTCGGAACGGCCCCGGGGGTCGCGGCAGTGGTGTCTTACTGAAGACCGAAACTGATCACCGAAAACTACACCGTTCCCGCGCACGCGACCAGTTCGGCGTGGGCGAGTGGGCGGTCGGTGGGGAACAGCACGAACCCGCCGGGGTGTTCGGCGCAGTCGAGGACGACCTGTCGGTCGTTGGGCGCCGCGAACCCCGCCTTGCACGCGATGTGCCCGCTCACCAGCAGGTCGCAGCCCATCTTGCGGAGGAAGCTGGCGGCCGCGTCGGCGGTGGTGTCGCGCCCCCACAACAGGCTGTGGACCGAGCCGCCCGGCTGCAGGTCGTCGGGCTCGTAGGTCTCGCGCTCCAGCCGCGCCGGCTCGAACAGGGGCAGGAGCCGCGCCGCCGGCAGGCTGTGACACACCAGCACGCCGTTGGGCGCGCGCAGCACGAGCGGCAGCGCCTGGAACAGGTCGAGATAGGCGCTGTAGATCTGTGGCCCGAACGCGGCGCCGTAGGCCTCGTTCACGCCCTCCAGGAACAGCGCGTTCTGGTTCTCGTCCGATTTCAGCACCGGGCGGTTGGTCCACTGGGCCAGCTCGTGGTTCCCCGCGAGGTAGTGGACCTGCCGGGGGAACTGCCCCTTCAGCGCCGCGAACAGGTCGACGAGCTGGTGCGACTTGTCCCCGCCCTTCGGGTATCGGTACGGCCCGTGGATGATCTCCTGTAGCACGAAGTGGCGGCGCGGGCGGGCGCCCAGGTCGGCGCGCCTGAGCAGTTCGCTGAAGTGCCCGACGTGGCCGTGCATGTCGCCCGCGACGAGTACCTCGTCGCACTCTTGCAGCGCGACGGTGTGGCCGCGGCGCCCCGGGGTGGCGCGGACGAGCGCGGCCGCCTGGCGCAGGTGCGTCAGCATGCGTTCCGGGGCGGGCACGGCGCTCCCTCCGTTGCCTTGCGCGGGGGCGTTCGGATCTCCCCTCATGGTAGTTGGTGGGTGGCGGGCCGGTGGCGAGATTTCGCCGCCCGGGCGGTTGGGGTTGTCAGGGCACCCGGCGTTCGGACAATATCCCCCGCAGCGTTTGAGCTGTCGTCCGGCTGAGGCCCCGCGCACGGTGCGCGGGGCGCCGACAGGTCCGTCGGGACCGCCGAATGAGTGCCGCACCCAACCCGCGCCGCCGCCCGTCGGTCCCGCCGCTGGGCCTGTACCCGCTCGAACTGTCCCGCGACCTGAAGGTGGACAGCGTGTCGCGGCTGGACCCCGCGCCGCCCCGCGCCATCGACGCGGCCGGCACCGCGGGCGACGCGGTGGTCGCGATGCGCGAGCACAACGTCGGGTGCCTGCTCATCACCGACGCCGGCTGCGTGGTCGGCGTCTTCACCGAGCGCGATCTGCTGGTGCGCGTGCTCGCGCCGGGCTGCTCGCTCGACCTCCCGATCCGCGAGTGCATGACGGCCCCGCCGGTGACGGTGTCGCCGAAGGACTCGGTGCGGACCGCGGTTCGGCGGATGCAGAAGGGCGGCTACCGGCACCTGCCGGTGGTGGACGAGTCCGGGCACCCGGTGGGGGTGCTGTCGGCGCGCCGCGTGGTGCATTACCTCGTCGAACACTTTCCCGGGCTGGTGTTCAACCTGCCCCCCGACCTGAACCGCTTCCCCGCCGCGCCCGAGGGCGCTTGAAGCGACTACGTCGAAGGCCTGCCGGTGGCATGATCCAAAGCCCGGCCGACCGCCTGTCAATGCCGGCAGGCATAACAATGGCCATTTTAACTGACCGACTGGGCAGCGTAACATACGTTCGCTAATCATAACATTTAAAAAGTTCTTGTACTTGAACGCCGAAACGGATATAATTACATCCGACAACTCGTCTCTTTGAAAAAAACCGCCATGGCAACCACCGTGCACTGTACACGATGCAAAAACTCGTTGAACCTGACGGCTGATTTGCCGGGAAGATCGCTAAAATGCCCCAAATGTAACAAGACTATTCGTGTTCCGGTTTCTGGCGATCCAACTCCGATGTCGCTTCCGGACGATACTGCCGATCATAATGCTGACGATAGGAAACTCGTCACTTTCAAAGACCGCGTGATCCAAATCATCATCCCTCTGGGCTACATCCTGTTCGTCTTCGTGCCCTTGGTGCTGACGATTCGCTACTTCATGAACATGAACAAGACCGAGGTGGCTGGCCAAGAAGAAACAGCTAAAGCCTCACCTCAGCGCAAGCCTGTAGAGAAGAAAGAGCCGATAACTCCACCGAAAGGAATTCCCACTCCGGTTCCCAAGCCGAAAAGTAGGGAAAACCCCTGGAGACCGCCTGGAGGCACCGATGTTACCCATGCTGATGGGAAACTGACTCCGAAAGTGGAAACGATCAGCCCTCTTCCTGCCCCGAGAGATTTGTGGGCAGAATTGGAACGCCTCATCGCTGAGTCGAGAAATCCCGACGCAGGCGTTCGTCGCCAAGCGGCGACATCGCTGGGGGTGTTCCTCGACAAGAAGGACAATCTTCTCCGTCGAAAGGCTGCCGTGACGTTGGCCGAAATGGGAACCGACGCGGAACCGGCTCTGTTTGCATTGCAACACGCTGAGAAAGACTCCGACAAGGAAGTGCAAGAATTTGCAAAGCAAGCCCTCGCCCGATGGTTGGAGACTGACCGCAGGTCAAAGCAACTCCAAGTTTGGGCTCGCGGTCTAAAAGCGAAGGAACCGGAAGACCGAATCAAAGCTCTCAACAAGATTGCCGCATTCGGGGCTGATGGAATTGTCGTCACCGATTCCGTGATTGAAGCGATGCGGGACAAGGAGAAAGCAGTTCAGGACGCCGCCGTAGAAACACTCAAAAAAGTGAATCCGAACGCGGAGGTTATCACGCTTTGCGTTATCGGGTTGGCGGCGCGAGACGCCAAGACAAGAATCGAGACCCTTGAGAAAATTAAGGCCTTGGGTGACAAGGCAAGGATCGTAAGCGAACTCGTGATCGACGTGATGCTAGACACGGGACCAGGAGTCCAAAACGCCGCTTTTGAAACGCTCGAACAAATTAACAACCCAATCCATTCCCACGTCGTCACACTCTTTCTCGGTACGCCGTTTCAACGGCGGGTAATTCTTCCAATGCTCGCGGAACTGGGCCTGGATGCCGAATGTACAATCAAGCTTTTGCTCGTCATGAATGAAAGAGGAAAGCTAGGCCTCTTTGGAGATGCGAAAAGTCATTTTGACCTGTTGCCCACAATCGCCAAAATTGCTCCGAAGAATAAACGGTTTGCGACTGCCGTTCTCAATGCGATCGCCGCTCCGAATTCCGCTGGTGAAGCTATTCCGATGGCACGACGCCTCGCTGGTCTTGCCCAACTGGATGTGATTGAAGCCTCTATTGAAGAGAAAATTGCCGCGCTGCAAGTAGCTACAACTGACAACCATACGCTCTCCCAAGTCTTTGAGAAATGGGAGAAACTTGCCCCGATGGATAAACGGTTCACCGACGCCGTTCTGGGGTGTATTGTTGATCCGAAACCAACTCCTGAGCGCCTCGCCGCCGGAATTGCTTCGCTGGATGCGATTGATGCAACGAACGAGCAGAAAGTTGCTGCGCTGCACGCAGCTATAAGTAAAGACTATACCGGTTCCGTAGTATTTGAAGCATTCGCCAAGATCGCTCCAAAGGATAAGAGGTTTGCTGCCGCCGTCCTCGCTGCTGTCGCCGCGCCGAACCCGCATTATGATCCTGCGGTGAGGGTCAAGCGGCTTGCGGGCATCGCTCACTTGGATGTGGTCGATGCAACTCTCGAAGATAAGCTTAAGGCACTCGTCGCGGCTATGAATGATAACGGGACAATAGTCCAAGTGTTCGCGGCCTTGGGTCAAATCGCACCGAAAGATAGACGATTTATCACCGCTGTACTCGATTCAGTCGCGGCACCCAACCCTGATTCTGCTCTTGCCATACGAGAACGACGGCTCGCTGGAATCGCTCAACTGAATGTGATCGGCGCGACCACAAAGCAAAAGGTGGATGCGTTAGAAAGCGGTTTGAAGGACAAGGGAACTCTTCCCATCGTCATCAAGACTCTGGCGGAGTACGGCGTAGAAGCAAAGTTTGTGCTACCGGCCCTCAAGGAGTTGAAAACTTCGTCAAACGAGTCGATACGCACGGCCGCGATCGCCGCGATTGCAAAGATCGAATCTGCCATTTCTGAGAAGTGATCGAACTCGTGGAGAAGCCGTCTTGTCCTCCGGGGGGAGGGTCACGGCCATGTAATCTGATTTTTCTTGCTCACCGACTTGTCTTTGTAACGGCTGGTGTCCCATGCGGTTGCTTAGCGGGGGCGTTTGGCACTCGGAGACGACTACTTCGTCACCGTCACCGCGGCAAGAGGGGCCGCGTCCGGCCCGTGTTCTTCCCGCTCCCCATGTGACTGCGCGTTACAAGCCGCCCGAAACGCTCTGACGCCCGTCACCGTTCCATGAGGAACATCAGCGTTCGTTAGAGCGTTGCGCTTCGCAAGGTTCGCGTTGCGTTTCTCCACGCCCCGCGTATTTTCCGGGGGCGTCCGGCTGCAAAGTGGTGTCCCCATTTTTGCCGGGATGTGTAACATAACAGCACCCCGCTGGGCTATCCCCCAACCGAACCTCTCTCATACCCTCGATAAAGGGCGTTTATGGGTTCCGATAACGGCTCTGCCGCCGTCGCCAACGGCCACCCCAAGAAGACCGAAATCCGCGAGTCGGTCACCATCCGATTCGCCGGCGACTCGGGCGACGGCATGCAACTCGCCGGCACCCGGTTCACCGACACGTCGGCCCTCCTCGGCAACGACGTGGCCACGTTCCCCGACTTCCCGGCCGAGATTCGCGCCCCGGCCGGCACCCTCGCCGGGGTGTCCGGGTTCCAGGTGCACTTCTCGAGCACCGACATCCACACCCCCGGCGACGACCTCGACACGCTCGTCGTCATGAACGCCGCGGCCCTCAAGACCAACCTCAAGGACTTGCAGCCCGGCGGCATCCTCGTCGTCAACACCGACGGGTTCGAGACCAGCGACCTCAAGAAGGCGAACTACAAGAGCAACCCGCTCGAAGACGGCTCGCTGAAGGGCTTCCGCGTCGTGCGCGTCGCGGTCAACAAGCTCACCGTCGAGGCGGTCAAGGACTGCGGGCTCACGCCCCGCGAACAGGACCGGTGCAAGAACTTCTTCGCGCTCGGCCTCGTGTACTGGATGTACGAGCGCCCGCTCGAGGCCACGCTCAAGTGGATCAAGGAGAAGTTCGGCAAGAAGCCCGAGCACATGCCGGTGCTGAAGGCGAACACGCAGGCGCTCAAGGCCGGGTACAACTACGGCGAAACGGTCGAGCTGCTCCCCGTTCAGTACCTCGTCGCGAAGGCGCAGATCGCGCCCGGCACCTACCGCAAGATCACCGGCAACGAGGCCGCGGTGCTGGGCCTGGTGGCCGCGAGTCAGCTCGCGAAGAAGACGCTGGTGTTCGCCGGCTACCCGATCACCCCCGCCAGCTCGATTCTGGAAGGGCTGACCGACATGCGGCGGTTCGGGGTGAAGACGTTCCAGGCGGAAGACGAGATCGCCGCGGCGGGCGTCGCGATGGGCGCGAGTTACGGCGGCGCCATCGGCGCCACCGGCACCAGCGGCCCCGGCATCTGTCTCAAGAGCGAGGCCATCAACCTCGCGGTGATGACCGAGCTGCCGCTCGTCGTCGTGAACATCCAGCGCGGCGGCCCGAGCACCGGGCTGCCCACCAAGACCGAGCAGTCGGACCTGCTGCAAGCGATGTTCGGGCGCAACGGCGACAGCCCGGTGGCGATCATCGCGCCGCAGTCGCCGGTGGACTGCTTCGAGGCCGCCATCGAGTCGGTGCGCGTCGCCACCCGGTTCATGTGCCCGGTGTTCTACCTGTCCGACGGGTACATCGCGAACGGCTCGGAGCCCTGGCGCATCCCCAACGTCGCCGACCTCAAGGGCATCGAGATCAGGCACCCGACCGAGCCGAACAGCGCGGGCACGGACCTCGCCCACGAGGGCCCGCCGGGCGAGGCCCCGAGCAAGTTCCTGCCGTACAAGCGGGACGAGTACCTGTCGCGCCCGTGGGCGGTCCCCGGCACCCCGGGCCTGGAGCACCGCATCGGCGGCATCGAGAAGCAGGACGTGACCGGCAACATCAACTACGAGCCGGCCAACCACCAGCACATGACCGACACCCGCGCCAAGAAGATCGAGAACATCGCGCAGACGATCCCCGACCTCGAGGTCCACGGCCCGGCCGACGCGGACCTGCTGGTGGTCGGGTGGGGCGGCACCTACGGCAGCATCACCACCGCCGTGCAGCGCGCCCAGCGCAAGGGGCTGAAGGTGGCGCAGGCGCACTTCCGCTGGATCAACCCGATGCCCAAGAACACGGAAGCCGTCCTGAAGCGGTTCAAGAAGATCCTGGTGCCCGAGCTGAACACCGGGCAACTGTCCTGGCTGCTCCGCGCGAAGTACCTGGCGCCCGCCCAGGGGTTGAACAAGGTGCAGGGCAAGCCGTTCCTCGTGTCCGAGATCGAGGCCGCCATCGAGAAGGCGCTGGGCCAGGGCCCCGTGGCCTGATGGGTTCTCCGCTGAGGTGCGAGCGCCGCCGGCGCTCGCCTTCGGCCCGCGGCCGAGACAACACCAAACACCAAACACCAAACACCAAACACACCACATACCAATGGCCACAACCTCTCTGCCGCTGACGACGAAAGACCTGACCACCGACCAGGAGGTGCGCTGGTGCCCGGGGTGCGGGGACTACAGCATCCTGGCTCAGATGAAGACCGCGCTGACCGGGGTGAACGTGCCCCGCGAGAAGCTGGCGTTCGTGTCCGGCATCGGCTGCTCCAGCCGGTTCCCGTACTACATGAACACCTACGGGTTCCACACGATCCACGGCCGAGCCCCGACCTTCGCCACCGGCCTGCGCCTGGCGAACCCGGACCTGCAGGTGTGGGTGGTGACCGGCGACGGCGACGGCCTCTCGATCGGCGGCAACCACCTGATCCACGCGCTGCGGCGCAACATGGACATCAAGGTGCTGCTGTTCAACAACGAGATCTACGGCCTCACGAAGGGCCAGTACTCGCCGGCCAGCCGCATCGGGACGCCCACCAAGACCAGCCCCGGCGGCTCGTTCGAGACGCCCGTGCGCCCGCTCTCGCTGGCGCTCGCGGCCGAGGCCACCTTCGTCGCCCGCACGGTCGACGTGGACGTGCAGCACCTCCGCGCCACGCTCCAGAAGGCCGCGGCGCACAAGGGCAGCGCGTTCGTCGAGATCTACCAGAACTGCGTGATCTTCAACGACGACGTCTACAAGTACGCGACCGACAAGGCGGTGAAGGCCAACAACCTGCTGTACCTCGAGCACGGCAAGCCGATGGTGTTCGGCAAGGACAAGAACCGGGGCATCCGCCTGAACGGCCTGCGCCCGGAGGTGGTCGCCGTCGGCAAGGACTGCCAGGTGGACGACCTGCTGACGCACGACGAGGGCGCGGCCGACGCGACGCTCGCGTACCTGCTCAGCCGGTTCACTCACGACCCGCGCAACGCCGACTCGTTCCCGGAACCGGTGGGCGTGTTCCGCAGCGTGCGCAAGCCGACCTACGAGGAGCAGCTCGACGCCCGCATCAAGACCGCGACCGAGAAGAAGGGGCCGGGCCAGATCGCCGACCTGTTCAAGGCCGAGGACGTGTGGACCGTCTCATAAAGAAAGTATGAGGGGTGACGGCTGACGGATGAAAGGGAGGACTGGGGCGGCGGCGAACCCTGGTCTCCCTCACGTCTTCTTTTCATCCCTTATCCCACTCCCTCATCCTTCCCATGTACTGCCCCGCCTGCGGCTACGACCGGAACCCGCCAGGGGCGGACACCTGCGCCCACTGCCAGCTGGCGCTCGCGCACCTCACCGTGCCGGCCCCGCAGGGGCCGGTCGAAACCAGCCTGATGAACGACCCGGTGTCGGTGCTGACCCCGCGGCCGCCGCTAACGGTGCCCGCGACCGCCGCACTCGGCGACGCGGTGCGCCTCATGATCGGCGGGCGCGTCGGCGCGGTGCTGGTGACCGGGGGGGGCGGCGAGTTGGTAGGCATCCTGACCGAGCGCGACTTCCTCACGAAGGTGGCCGGCGTGCCCGGCTACGAGGCGCTCCCGGTCGCGGACTTCATGACCCCCAACCCGGAAACGGTCGCCCCGACCGACGTGCTCGCCAGTGCGCTGGGCAAAATGGACGCCGGCGGCTACCGGCACCTGCCCGTCGTGGACGCCGGGCGCCCGGTGGGGGTGGTCTCGGTCCGCGACGTGCTGCGACACCTCACTGCGGTGTGCCCGGCGGCCGATTAAGGATTTAAATGAGACCGACTGGAGAATTTCACTTTTTTCGAGAAACTGTTGACGCCGACGCTGGTTTTGGGATGATATATTGATGAGTAATTGGTTGCCCACCGGCGATTTCTCCGGTTAGTTCTTTATTCGCCCCGGCCAGTTACCTCGTTCGATCTCCGCTTGTGTTACCGGACTGCCTGTCCGGCGGTTTTGTTCTTCTCTTATCCCGCTGGCGTATGCCAGTTGATGCACGTTCGCGCTTTAAGGGCCATGGACTCTGCTGTTCGCTAGTCTCCGCCCTGGTGCGCGTCTGCGATCGGAGTTGCCTCATGACCCACTCGTTCTCGACCCGCGTGCGTCGCGGGTTCACCCTGATCGAACTGTTAGTGGTGATCGCGATCATCGCGATCCTGATCGGACTCCTGCTGCCTGCGGTCCAAAAGGTCCGCGAGGCCGCCGCCCGCACCCAGTGTCAGAACAACCTCAAGCAGATCAACCTCGCCGCCCACAGCTACGAGAGCAACAACTCCGTGCTGCCTCCGGGCTTCAACAGCTCGAGCAACGTCGGCTCGCTGGCTTACATCCTGCCCTACATCGAGCAGGAAAACGTGTTCAGGCTGATCCCGCAGAACATCCTGACCCTCCCCGCGACAGGCGGGTCGTGGTGGGGCGGCGGCTGGACGGCGGCAAACAACCACGTCAAGACGTTTTACTGCCCGGCTGACGCGGCGCAAACTCTGGTCCCGGCCAACGGCATCTTCGCCTACTTCACGACCGCAGGCACCACCCTCACCGGCGGGTACTTCCCCGGTAACTACCCGACGCTTGGGCGCACCAACTACGCCGCTAACGCCGGCGCACTGGGCGACACCACAAGTGCGCCGTGGAGTCAGTGGCGCGGGCCGTACTACGTCGATTCCAAGACAAGGATGCCAACCATCACCGACGGCACGAGCAACACCTTCGGCTTCGGTGAGATCCTGGGCGGCGACCGCTCGACGAACGATTTCGTCGCCGCTTGGATGGGCGCGGGCGCCATGCCGACCGCGTGGGGCACGATTGATCCGGGCCAGTGGTACTCGTTCGGCAGCAAGCACTCGGGCGTCGTTCAGATGGGCAACTGCGACGGGTCGATCCGGTCGATCAAGAAGATCGGATCCGCCACCGACTGGTACACCACCCGCTGGTACAATTACGTGTACGCGTCCGGCGCGCAAGACGGCCAGACAATCAACTCCGACAACCTCTAAACCTCTACGCAGCGCGGCCGGTTCGTACCGGCCGCGTGCGATCGCTGCCTGACCCGCATCACCCCTTGAAGGGCCAAATGCATGAAGCGCGTTCTCGCCGTACTCGTCCTTGCCTCACTCGCTATCGGGTGTGGCTCCTCGTCTCCGAGTTCGTCATCGGCCCCGGTTTCACCGGGGGACAAGGCCAAGCCGGCCGCGCCGCCGCCGCCACCGCCCCCCCCGCCCATGCCTAAGTAAGCGTTGCTCGAGCCTCTCGCCACCTCGTGACCGGTACCGTTCGTGTGCCGGTCACCCGCTCACGGCTCCGCCGTTGACGCTCACCGTCGGCCCGGTCACGAACCGGGCGGACGGGCCCGCCAGCCACACCGCCGCCGCGGCCACGTCTTCCGGCAAGCCCCACACGCCCAGCGGCGTTTCGCGCCGCACGCGCTCCTGCCACACGGCGCTCGCGGTCTCGCCCCACGCGGTGCGGACCCAGCCCGGCGCGAGGCAGTTCACGCGCACCTCGGGCGCCAGCGAGAGCGCGAGGCTTCGCGTGAAGCACGTCACCGCACCCTTCACCGCGGCGAACAACTGACCGCTGTCGCCCTCCATCCCGGTCTCGGACTGGTCCCAGCCCACGGTCAGAATGCACCCCCGGCCGCGCGCCTTCATGCGCGCGCCGACGTCGCGCGACAGCCGCATTGTCGCCTTCAGGTCGATGGCTAGCAGCGCCTCCAGCTTCTCGTCGAAGGACCACTTCGCCGCGGCGCCGGTGAGGGTGTCCGCGCCCGCGTTGCACACCAGCACGTCGAGCGGGCCGAACGCGTCCCAGGCTTCCGCCGCGAGCCGGTCCACCTGCGCCGGGTCGCTCAGGTCGGCACCAACGTGCCGCCCGCTGCCGGCGCGGCGCCCGTGGGTGACCACATCGGCCCCGTGCGCGCGGAACGCCTCCGCGATGGCCGCCCCAATCCCGCTGGTGGACCCGGTGACCAGCGCCCGAAGCCCCGCCAGCGTCTGCGGTTGCGGCGGGGCGCTCACGGGCCGCGGGAGCGGTTCGCCGGGGGGCGCCGCGAACGGTTCGAGCAGTTGCGCCGCGGTCGCCTTCAGCACCGGGTGAGCCGCGGGATCACCGGCGCGGCGGGCTACGTCGGCCAGCGGGACCAGCACGAACGCGCGCTGGTGCATCCGCGGGTGCGGCACTACGAGGTCCGGCGTGTCGATGAGCGCGTCGCCGTACAGGATCAGGTCGAGTTCGAGCGTGCGCGGGGAGTTCGGTTCGCTGCGCACGCGCCCGAACTCGCGCTCGATTCGAATCAGGATGCGCAGAACGTCGTGCGGGTCGCGCTCGGTTTCGACCGCGACGGCGGCGTTGAGGAACTCGCCCGACCCGGGCGGGCAACCGACCGGCGCGGTCTCGTAGAACTCGGAACTGGCGAGCAGCCGGACGCCGGGTTCGGCGCGGAGCCGGCGCACCGCGGTCGCGAGCGTGCCCCACCGGTCGCCGAGGTTGGAGCCGAGAGCGATGTACGCGATTGGCATTACGAGCGTCCGTCTCGAACCGGGGGGGGCTACGAACAGTCGCCCCTCCAGGGCTCAAGACCGAGGAGCCCCGCCCCTGCCTTTCGCCCCGGAGGGGCGACTGTTTGTGGCCCCCCGGCGCGAGTCCCGG
>JBJSXS010000656.1:0-5605 GCA_046086545.1 Gemmata sp. | reverse complement strand
CCGGCTGCTCGCGCGGGCGCCCGCGCCGGCCGCGGGAACAACGCCCGCCGCGCCCGTCGTCGTCACGACCCTGCCGCTTGTGGCCGACCTCGTGGGCCGGTTCCGCGCGGCCCGGTGGGTGTACTACTGCGTGGACGACTTCTCCGTGTGGCCCGGCCTCGACGGGGCCACGCTGCGCCGCATGGAAGCCGAACTCGTGCCGAAGGTGGACGCCTGCATCGCCGTGAGCGAGACGCTACAAGCGCGCCTCGCGGAACTGGGGCAGCCGTCGCACCTGCTCACGCACGGCGTCGACCTCGACTTCTGGCGGGCCCCGCCCGCGGGCGCGCTCCCCGCGTCGCTCCGCGAACTCGACGCGCTGCCCGGGCCGCTCGTGGTGTACTGGGGGGTGATCGACCGGCGCACGGACCTCGCGCTCGTCAAGGCGCTCGGAAGCGCGATGACCGAAGGGACGATCCTGTTCGTCGGGCCGCAGGAGCAACCGGACCCCGCGCTGCTGCGGCTGCCGCGCGTGCGCGCCCGCCCGCCGCTGCCCTTCGCGGACCTGCCCGCGCTCGCGGCGCGGGCGGGCGCCCTGATCGCGCCCTACGCGGACCTCCCCGTGACGCGCGCGATGCAGCCGCTGAAGCTCAAGGAGTACATCGCGACCGGCAAGCCGGTCGTGGTGCGCCGCCTGCCCGCGACCAGGGAGTGGGGCGACTGCGCCGACGTGGTCGAAACGCCGGAGGCCTTCGCCGCCGCGGTGCTGACGCGCCTGCGCGCGGGCGTGCCGGAGGGGCAGCGACGGGCGCGAACGCGCCTCGAAAGCGAGGGCTGGAGCGCGAAGGCGGCGCTGTTCGAGAGGTGGACCGGCGGCGCGTAGCCGCGGCGCGGCCACACGGACCGCGGTAGTGCTATTTGGGGTGATCCAGTTGCCGCTTGAGGAACTCGAACGTGCCCCTCGCGTTGATCTGGTGCCCGCCCGGGAAGAACTCGACGGTCGTGCGCTCGGGCACCTTGAGCTTGTTCGCATACAGGTATCGCACCTTCGCGTACTCGTAGGCGACCATCTCGTCGGTGCCAACGCCGTCGTCGTGGCCGCGCTCGACCATGAACGGCCGCGGGGCGATCAGGTGCGCCATTTCCGCGTAGTTGAACGTGTTGCCGAGGTCGAACTCGTACATCTCGTACTCGCCGGTCCACATGTAGCTGCGGTCCAGATCGACCGACACGTTCTTGCCGACCCACTCGTTGAAGTCTCCGGAACAAATGGAGAGGCAGTACCGCTTCTCGACCGCGGGGACGCGCACCGCGGTCTTGCCGCCGTAGCTCAGCCCGTAGAAGGCGATCTTCTTGGGGTCCACGTTGGGCAGCGTTTCGAGCCAGTCGATGGTGCGCTGGTGCTGCCGGATGATGAAGCTGAACAGCGACAGCTTGAGCGGGTTGGCCTTGCGCTGAAGCTGGCGGAACTCGTTCCGGCCGTAGTACGGGTTCTGCGGGGCGTACACGATGTAGCCGAGTTCCACCAGGCGGCGCGAGAAGTGGTTGTACACCGGCCGCTTCTCGACGTCGATGGTGTCCCGCGGGGTGCCCTCCAGCCCGTGCTGGCACACGACCACCGGCCGCCGCTCGCCCGGCTTCAGGTCTTTGGGCAGCAACAGAATCCCGTACGCGAACACGTCCGCGTAACAGTCCAGAACGACCTCGTGTCCGGTCCACGTCTTCTCGTCGTAGACCTGGCGCGTGCGCGGCTCGAGCGGGGTCGTTGGCTCGGGGAGCTTCCCGATCACCTCGGCGTGGAAGTGGTCGCGATGCCACTCGCAGCTCTTCTCCCAGGCCTCCGGCGAGCTGGCATCGGCCTTCTTCCAGAACTCCTTGCGGGTCGCGTCCGAGTCGCGCCACAGCTTCTGCGTGTACGCGACGAGCTGGTCGAACTGCCGCCCGTGGCGCGCCGCGGGGTCGAAGCTCTTGCGCAGGTCTTTGGCCGCGGGCTGGTCGTCGCCGACCTTGAACCCGCCGGTGCCCGGGGTGGCGTTCAGGAACAGGCCCAGGTCGGTCGGGACCGCGGTGGCGGTGGGCGAGCCCGGCGGCGGCGCGAGGTACAGGTGCGGCTTCCAGTTGTTGCCGGCGAGTGCCCTCGCCCGGTCGAACTCCCTCTTGACGGCGTCCGGGTCCGGCTGAGCGAGTGCGCCCGGCGCGGCCCCGCCGCGGCCCGGCTTCGGCGCGGGCGGGCCGGCGACCACCGGGGCGGCCCCGGCGTTGACCTGAACGAGCCGGTGCGCGAGCGGGCCGAGCGGGTCCGCCCCGAACGCCCGCGGCCAGCACCCGGCCAGCACCTCGGCGTCGCCGAACTCGGTCAGCTGGCCCCACACGTTCCGGTAGATCGGTTGGTCCGCGATGCCCTCCTGCGGGCCGAACGCGCCGCTCATGCAGTACACGCCGATGCGGTCGTCGAGGGCCGCGGCGTAGAACCCGACGCGCCCGCCCTCGCCGTGCCCGATCATCGCGACCGCCAGCGGCCTGCCCGCGCCGTCCGTCGCCGGGTCGGTCTGGAGCCAGTCCACCGCCGCGAGCACCTTCTGCACCTCGTACCCGATCAGCGTGCGGCCCATCTCGTAGGCCATGCGGTGGACGAACTCGCGGTGCGGCTGGTTGGTCGCGCGGTTCAGCTTCGGGTTGCCCGACAGGTCGCTCCTGCGGTCGATCAGCACCGGGACGAGGACGCGCACGCCGTTCTCCGCGAGCCGCCGCGCCGCCTGCGCGTTCGCGGGCACCCCGGGCGTGAGGCCCGCGACCTGCTCGGGCGTGTGGTCCGCGTCGGGGACGACGACCGCGAGCAGCTTGGGCTTGGCTTTCGGCTCGAGGAGCAACCCCTCGGCGCACACGCCGGGCAGCACGGCCCAGCGCACCGCGAACACCTTGTGGCCGGCCGCTTCACCGACGAGCGCGGGCGAGTCCGGCCCGCCGGCGTACTCGAGGTTCGGGGGCAGCCGCTTGTCAACCACGCCGAGGTATTTGCGCAGCCGCTCGCGGTTCGGCTCGATCGATTTGATGTACCGCTCGGGCGAAGACGCATCGACCTTCCATAACGCCTGGCGCTTCTCGACGGAAGCCGTCAGCGCGCGGTCGAGGTACCTGTGCATCCCCTCGACTTGCTTCGCGGAGAGGTTGCCCGCTTCGGTGAGCGCCTTCGTGTTCGGCAGCGGCTCCGCCGATCGCGCCACAGACGCCACAGTGAAAACACAGAGCAGTTTGATCGAGTGCTTCATGTTTCCCTCTGCGGTCCCCGCGGCCCCTGTGGCGAATCAGCTGTCTCAGAACAGTTCCGCGACGGGCGCCCCCGGGTACACCTTCACCGGGGCGCCGTCGGGCCCGGGGATGGTCGCGTCCGGCGCGACGCCGAGGGCGTGGAAGATGGTGCCGACGAGTTCCTGCGGCGAGACCGGGCGCTCCGCGGGTTCGCTGCCGGTCGCGTCGGAGCGGCCGAGGACGCGCCCGCCCGTAACGCCGCCGCCGGCGACGAGTGCGGTCCAGCACCCGGCCCAGTGGTCGCGCCCGCCGTTGCTGTTCAGCTTCGGGGTGCGCCCGAACTCGCCCGTCGCGACCACCAGCGTGGAGTCGAGCAGGCCCCGCTGCTCGAGGCCGGTGAGCAGCGCCGCGAACGCGGCATCGAAGCTCGGGGCCACGACGCCGCTCACGTCCGCGAGCGTGGTGCGGAGCGAGCCGCCGTCCGCGTGGCAGTCCCACGACGGCGCATCGAACACGGTGGAGAACTGGTTGACGACCTGCACCCCGCCGACGGATCGCGACCAGTCGGCGGCGGCCTCGAAGAGCCGCGAGAGTTCCGCGTTCGCTGAGTGATGACGCATCGGCTCGGCGCGCGGGCCGAGCCAGCCGGCCGTCTGGCCGTGCGAAACCGAGATGCCCGTGGTGACGTCGCGCGCGGGCCCGATCACACCGCAGGGCCGCCCGGTGAGGTGTGCCGTTACCGCGCCGACGCTCGGCCACTCGGGCCCGTCGCGGAACAGGCGCCCGGTGTTCAGCAGCTGGAACCCGCACTCGTGCACCGGCGGGGCGTCGTGGTGCATCGAGCGGATGAGCGAGAACCTGTCGGTCAGTTTCGCGAGCCGCGGGAACAGCTCGCTCAGGTGCAGCCCGGGCGTCGCGGTCTGGATCGGGTTGAACGGCCCGCGAACGTCGCCCGGCGCGTTCGGCTTGGGGTCGAAGGTGTCGAGGTGAGCCGGCCCGCCCACCATGTTGATGAAGATGCAGCTCTTCGCGGAGCCCCTCGTGAGCGGCGGGGCGGCGGCCGCGCCCGCCGCGCCGGTCGTGAGCGCGAGGCCGGCAGCGGCGCCGGCGCGGAAGAGGTCTCGGCGCGAGGGTGAAGCTTCGGACATGGGTGCGGCCCCGGAAGGTGACACGGCGGAGTCGCCCCATCCTACCGGACCGCCGCGCGGATGCAATTAGCTGTTCGCCTTCTTTGCGCTCGACGCCAGCGCGAGGCCCGCGGCCGCGGTGCGCGCCGCGGCGCCCCAACTGTGCCGCCCGGTGACCCACGTGCGCGCCGCGGCGCCGGCGGCCGCGCGCCGCGCGGGGTCGGACCACAGCTCGCCCAGCGCCCGAACCCAGTCGTTCGGCGCGCGCGCGAGGCGCGCGCCGCTCGCCTGCGGGTCGCGGAGCCCGTTCAGCGCCACCGACGAGCACACGACGGGCTTGCCCATCGCCGCGGCTTCGAGGAACTTGTTTTTGATCCCGCCGCCGCTCACGAACGGGAACACCACGACCGGGTGCCCCGCGACCTCCGTGCGAAGGTCCGGCAGGTCGGTGACCAGTTCGAGGCCCGGGCCGCGGACCAGCGCGCGAACTTCGGGGGTGGGGCTGAACCCGTACACGGTGAACGTCGCGTCGGGGTGCGCGGCCCGCACCTTGGGCCACACCCGCCCGCAGAACCACTCCAGGGCCTGCACGTTAGGCCCGAAGTCGAGGCGGCCCCAAAAGGTGCAGCTGCGCTCGCGCTGCGGTACGCCGTCGAGGGGCGCGAAGTGTTCGGGGTCCACGCCGTTGGGGACGACATCGATCCCGCGAACCCCCGCGACCCAGCGCATCGCACGGCGGTCGGCATCGGTCACCACCCACACGCGGTCCAGCATCGGCCGGTACGCGCGCTCGTACAGCCCTTTGACGAGCGCCTGCTTCGCCTCGCCCCACGTCCCGCGCTTGAGCAGACGCACTTGCGAAATGTGGTGCCACGCCCATTCGTCGGCCGCGTACCACACGCGCAACCGCCCGTTCACGGCGCCGAGGTACGGCAACACGTTCAGCCCCACGACGACGACGCCGTCGGCGCTCATGTCGGATGCGGCCCGCGCCACCGCGCGCACGCGGTTCTCGTCGACGCCCCAGTAGCTCTGGAACTTGCGCTGCAACCACCGGAAGGACGGCGCCGGGCCGACCGGGGCTTCGCCCCGCGCGGGGAACGTCCGCTCGAACGCCAGCGGCAGCCCCGCGATTGCCTCCCGCGCCGGCTCGGCCGCGGCGAGCAACCCCACCTCGTGGCCCAGGCGCGTGAGCGCCTGCATCATGTGGAACGAGTGAACGTCGTGCCCGCTCGACCGCGGCCACGAGA
>JBJSXS010000655.1:0-2190 GCA_046086545.1 Gemmata sp. | reverse complement strand
AGCACGCGGATGCTCAAGGAACTCGGCACGAAAGGCGGCGAGATCACGCTGCAGCGGCGGCCGCTGGTTTCGCAAGAGGTACTCGACAAGCGGAGCCAGCAGCTGAAGCAGATCGCGGAGCTCAATACGCGCCTGACGGAGCTGGACAAGAAGAATCCGAAGCCTCCCCCCGCCGACCCGGCACGGGCACAACTGATCGAAGCTCGCGATCGCGTTCAGAAGGAGCTGGTCCCCGAACCGCCGCAGGCGTTGGCCGTCAGCGAGGGCGGCGTCCCCGGCGGGTTGTTTCCGAAGATCCAGAACGTGCCGATTCACATTCGCGGGAGCTACACCCGGCTCGGCCCGGTGGTGCCGCGTGCGATGCCGACCTTCTTCGCCAGCGACAAGCAGCCGCAGATAGCAACCGGCAGTGGACGAAAGGAGTTAGCTGACTGGGTGGCGTCGAAGGACAACCCGCTCACGTCCCGGGTGATCGTCAACCGCGTCTGGCAGTGGCACTTCGGCACGGGCCTGGTCCGCACGCCGAACAACTTCGGGCTGCTCTCCGAACCGCCGTCGCACCCGGAACTGCTCGACTGGCTGGCCGCGACTTTTGTCGCCGACGGCTGGTCGCTCAAGAAGCTGCACCGGCGGATCGTGCTGTCCGAGGCGTACCAGCGGTCGAGCGTGGCAGCCCCGGAGGCGCTGACCCGTGACCCGGACAACCGCTGGCTCGGCCGGTTCACCCCGCGCCGGCTGGAAGCCGAGGCGATCCGCGACGCCGTGCTCGCCGTCTCGGGCCGCCTCGACCTGAAGCCGCTCGGACCGGCGACCCACGACCTGAGCGCCCCCATCCGCTCGCTGTACGTCCAGACGGCGCGGTGGGACCGGAGCAACTTCGCCACCCTGTTCGACGCCGCCAACCCCGACGCCGCCGTCGAGAGGCGCGACGTCAGCACGGTGGCCCCGCAAGCCCTGTTCCTGCTCAACCACGATTTCGTCCTCGCGCAGGCAAAGCATCTTGCGGACCGGGCCACGCGCGACGAGCCGAGGGACGACGTCGCCCGCATTCAGCGACTGTTCCGGCTGACGTTCGCGCGCGCCGCTTCCGAAGACGAAGTGAAGGTGGCCCGGACGCTCCTGGCTGCCCCTCGCAAAGGCGGTGCGGACCTCGCGTGGCGCGACCTCGCGCACGTGCTGCTGTTGAGCAACGAGTTCATCTACCTCGATTGAGAGGGGCCCAATGTCATCGGCACTCCTGCCCTCGCGTCGAAGGCTGCTGGCGACCGCCGGCGCGGGTTTCGGCCTGCTCGCGCTCGCCGACCTGCTCGCCGCCGAGGAGAAGAAAGGCGCCGAAGCGGAGCGGGCCGTGAACCCGTTCGCGGTGCGCAAGCCGCACCACGCGCCGAAGGCGAAGCGCGTGATCTTCCTGTACATGCCCGGCGGCCCGAGCCACGTCGACCTGTTCGACCCGAAGCCCCGACTGGCCCGCGACAACGGCAAGCCGCTGCCGTTCGAGAAGCCGAAACTCGAACGCACCAAGACCGGCAACCTGCTGGCCTCGCCGTGGAAGTTCGGCAAGCACGGCCGGTCCGGCGTCGAGGTGAGCGAACTGCTGCCGCGGGTCGCGTCCTGTATCGACGACATCTGCGTCATCCGCTCGATGCACGCGGACAACATCAACCACACCGGCGCGGCCCTCCAGATATGCACCGGCGAGCAGGCGTTCTCGCGACCCAGCATGGGGTCGTGGCTGGTGTACGGGTTGGGAACGGTGAACCAGAACCTGCCGGGGTTCGTCGTCGTCAGCCCGGCGGAGGTGTTCCAGGGGGCGCAGCTGTGGGCGTCGAGCTTCCTGCCGAGCGCCTATCAGGGAACCCTCGTCCGCGACATGAAGAACCCGATCGCCAACCTGCACACTGGCTCCGGCGAGGCGGAGCAGCGGGACAAGCTCGATGCTTTGAAGGAGTTCAACGAGTTGCACAAACGCGGTCGCCCGTCGGACTCGCAACTGGATGCCCGCATCTCCTCGTTCGAGTTGGCGTTCCGCATGCAGAGGGAGGCGCCGGAGGCGTTCGACATCTCGCGCGAGAGCGCCAAGGTTCAGGCGATGTACGGCATCGGCTCGCCGGCGACCGACTTGTTCGGTCGCCAGTGCCTGATGGGTCGCCGGTTGCTCGAACGCGGTGTCCGCTTCGTGCAACTGTTCGA
>JBJSXS010000654.1:0-2233 GCA_046086545.1 Gemmata sp. | reverse complement strand
CCGCCAAGATCGCCGACAGGGTGCCCAAGAAAGGGTAGGGCGGACAACCCGGTCCGCCCGCACGCCGATCTTTTCAGCCCTCCCGCCGGCCGCGAGGGGAGGGTAATGTGCGTTCTCAGGAATACCCATGCTGGACCTCTCGACCGTTCGCCCCGCCAGCGCCGCCGCGTTCGACCGGGCCAAGCGCGTCATCCCCGGCGGCGTGAACAGCCCCGCCCGCGCGTTCGGCGGCGTGGGCGGCAATCCGCTCTTCATCGCGCGCGCGGGCGGCCCTTACCTCTACGACCTGGACGGCAACAAGTACCTCGACTTCATCGGCTCCTGGGGGCCAATGATCCTCGGGCACTGCCACCCGAAGGTGATGGACGCGACCCTCGCCGCCATCCGGAACGGGTCGAGCTATGGCGCGCCGTGTGAGGCGGAAACGCACCTGGCCGAACTGGTGATCGACGCGGTGCCGTCGGTCGAGATGGTTCGGTTCGTGTCGAGCGGCACCGAAGCGACGATGAGTGCGATTCGCCTGGCGCGCGGATTCACCGGGCGCGACGTGATCGTGAAGTTCGCCGGCTGCTACCACGGGCACGTCGATTCGCTGCTCGTGTCGGCCGGGTCCAGCGCGCTCACGCTCGGCGTGCCGAACAGCCCCGGCGTCACCGCCGGTTGCACGCAAGACACCAGCGTGCTGCGGTACAACGACACGCAGGCGCTCGCAGACCTGTTCGCCGCGAAGGGCGACAAGATCGCCGGTGTGATCCTGGAACCGGTGGTCGGGAACATGGGCCTCGTGCCCCCTTCGCCGGAGTTCCGGCGGGCGCTCCGAGACCTCACGCGCAAGCACGGCGCGCTCCTGCTTTACGACGAGGTGATGACCGGGTTCCGGCTCGGGTACGGTGGGGCGCAGGTGATGCTCGGCGACTCCCCGGACCTCACGTGCTTCGGCAAGGTCATCGGCGGCGGGTACCCGGTCGGCGCCTACGGCGGGCGCAAGGACATCATGGGGCGGGTGATGCCGTCCGGGCCGGTGTTCCAGGCGGGCACCATGTCGGGGAACCCTGTCGCGATGGCGGCGGGCATCGCCACCCTCACCGAACTCAGGACGAGCCCGCCGTACGCGCGGCTCGAGGCCCAGAGCACCCTGATCGGCACCGAGTTGGTCAAGGCCGCGGCGACCGCGGGCGTGCCGGTGCAGTTCAACCGCGTCGGCAGCATGTGGACGCTGTTCTTCACCGAGACGCCGGTCACCGATCTCGACACGGCGAAGACCTCAGACGTAAAGCGGTTCGGGCGGTTCTTCTGGGAGATGATGGGGCGCGGCGTGTACCTGCCGTGCAGCCAGTTCGAGGCCGCGTTCACCTGCGCCGCGATGACCGGCGAACACATCAGCCAGACGATTCGAGCAGCAGCGGAGAGCCTGAAGGCCCTAGCGTGATCGCGCGAGTGGGCCGCGGTTCCGTGGCGGCCTGCGTCCCGTTCGTGTCTCACACTTCTGTGCCTCACCTCCGACCGACAGGGTTACACATGAAGCGACGCAGACCAATACTGCTGCTGGGTGTTGCCGCTGTGTTCGGCATCGGCACCTGCGCCGCGTACAAGAACCCGTGGGTGTGCTCGCAGTTCGCGCGCGACGCCGTGGACCCGGCCGAGATCGAACGCGGCCGTGCCGCGGGGCTCCCGAACCATGCTCCCGCTGCGGCGGAGTGCGGGTACCCGCAGTGGCGCGGGGCGTCGCGTCAGGGGGTCGCGCCGGTGGGCCCCTTCCGCACCGATTGGGACACGAACAAGCCGAAGGAACTCTGGCGCGTGCCCGTTGGCGCCGGGTACGGGTCGTGCGCGGTCGTCGGCGGAAAAGTGTACGTTCAAGACCACCGGGGCGACACCGAGCGTGTCATGTGCCTCGATGCCATGACCGGGAAGCAGTTGTGGGAGCACGCGTCCACCGTGGAGCGGATCGGCACCGGTCTCGGGTACGAAACCGGCTCGCGCGCGACGCCAACCGTCTCCGGGAACGCGGTCTACGCGGTCGGCGCCGCGGGCAAACTGCTGGCGCTGGAACCGGCCGGCAAGGGCGTGAAGGTACTTTGGGAACACGAGCTCCTGTCTGAGTTCGCCGCGCCGATGCCGGAGTGGGGGGTCGCCTGTTCGCCGCTGGTCCTCGGCGAACTCGTTATTGTGCTCCCGGGCGGGAAGAAGGGCGCAGTCGTGGCGTTCGACAGGCGCACGGGTGACGTGCGCT
>JBJSXS010000653.1:0-2655 GCA_046086545.1 Gemmata sp. | reverse complement strand
CCGATGGCGGCGGTGAGCATCAGTACCGTTACCGCGCGCGGGTTGCCGAGCGAGAACCGGATCAGGAAGTTCATTTGTGTCGAGTGGGCGAGTGGGTGCGATGCTCGGACCAACCGGCCCGCCCGTTAGTGGCCCGCGTCGGGCGCCTTCGCGCCGGCGACGGCGACCGCGGCGCCGTCGCCCACCGGGCCGCTGGCGCGGATCACCACGCCGTCGCTCGCGGTCAGGCCGGCGAGCACCTCGACCTCCACGCCGTTGTCGGTCCCGAGGGTGACGGGCAGCGTCTGGATGCGGTCGTTGCGCACCACGCGCACGGTGCCCTTGCCGGCCCCGCTGCGCGACACCACCGCGGCGGTCGGCACGCGGACCGCGTTCGCGGCGCCGGTCTGCAGGGTCAGCGTCACGCGCCCGTACATGCCGCGGCGCAACCGGCCGTCCGGGTTCGGCACGTCGATCTCGGTGCGCATGGTGCGCGTCGTCGGGTCTTCGGACTCGGCGCACCGCGAGACGCCGAGCGTCTCGAACGGCGCGTCGGCGAACGCGTCCATCTTGAACACCACCGCGTCGCCGCAGTTCACGAACGGCACGTCGCGGTCGGGCACCTGCACCACCACCGTCATCAGGTCGGTGCGCTCGACCGACAGCACCGGGGGCGTGCCCCCCTGGTCCGCCGACTTGATGAAGTCGCCGACGTGGAACGTGCGGCGCGTCACCACGCCCGTGTACGGTGACCGGATCACCGCGAACTCGGTCAGCACCTTGGACCGCTCCAGCTCCGCGGTCGCGACCCCGACCTCGGCCCTGGCCTGCTCCACGTCGGCCTTCGCCTGCGCGATCTTGGCGGTCGCGGTGGCCGCGCGCTCGGTGGCCGCGTTAACGGACTCCTTGGCCTCGTTCTCGGACTCTTGGGCCGACAGGAAGTAGTCCTCGTGCTCGTCCACCACCCGCGGCTCAATGGCCTGCTGCTTGGCCAGTTCGCGGATGCGGGTCAGTTGCTTCTCGCGGTACTGGCGGTACGCGGCCTTGGCCCGCACCGACACCTTCGCGAGCGCGACCGACGCCTCGGCGGCCTTCGCCTCGGACGCGGCCGCGTTCAGGTGCGCCTCGGCCTGCCGCACCTTCGCCTCGGCCGCGGTCACCCGCGCGGTGTCGCGCTGCACCTGCTTCTCGTGTTCGGGCACCGCGATCCGCGCCAGCACGTCGCCCTTCATGACCCGGCTCCCGATGTTCGCGTGCTGTTCGGCCAGGAAACCGGACACCTTGGCGTACAGGTCGGCCGACTGGAACGGCTCGACGGTGCCCGGTTGGCTGCACAATCGGTCGATGCCGCCGCCGCGGGGCGTCACCACCTCGACCGTCACCACCGTGCCCGCGTGGGCCGGGGCGTGTGCGCCCCGGGCGGAGGGAGCCTTGGCACGCGTCACCGCGAACCACCCGCCGGCGCCGGCGCCGGCAACAGCGAGCGTAACGAGGGCCAGGCGCGACCAGCCGGCGGACGACGGTACCGTCATGGCGGGAGGTTCCGACTCGGGGGAGGCGAGGTCAGCAGGGTGAGAACATAATAGCAATCCGCGCGCCGAACGAGTCTAGCTGTGGCAAGTTCATGAAGCACCGAAAGTAATGACGGTTTCGGCCCGGGCGCGGCCGGTGAGAAATGAAGGCTTGGTGAGATGTTCACCCGCGTGGCGAAGGATTCATCACGTGAGCCAGGCCGCGCGCCCGACCTCACCGCCGTCAAGCAACTCGAGCAACGCGGCCGGAGTCGTTACAAGCTGGTCCGGGGCGCAACTCCCCAGCAGGTCGGCCGTTTGGAACACCCATGCGACGGCCGCGACCTTGACGCCGGCCATCTTCGCGGCTTCGACGTCGCGGGCCTCGGCGCGCACGTACAACACGTCGGCGCGTTCCAGCCGCTTGGCGAGCGGGATGCGCTTCAGCGCCTTGCCCTGACCGAACAGCCGCGGGTGGCCGACCACAAATGAGAAGTCCTGCTCCGCTCTGTTGGCGCGCAGGCAGCGTTACATGTTGTCCGCGCGGTTCGACGACAGCACGCCGAGCCGCGTGCCACGAGCGCACCGAACACCTCGGGCAGCCCCGCGCCGGCCTCAACATGTCGGCCTGTTCGGCCGCGGCGGCCTGGGGCGGGTGAACGAGCCGGGGCGGGCGCCAGAGCGAAATGCCCTGGTGCTTGAGGAACTGTCGGGTCGAGCGCGCGGGCCGCGGCGAGGTCGTCGCGGGCCAGAACCCCATTTCCGGGGCGATGCGGTCGTAGACTCTCGCAGCGGTCGGCAGCGAATCCACAAGTGTGCCGTCGAAGTCCAAGACGACGAGCTTGAGCGGCATGGACGGGCCGTCTGCGGAGAGGGCGGGGCGGGGGCTTTTGGCCAGCCGGGGACGACTGTGCAAGGTCAAGAGGCGGGGGACGGGCGCGGCCCGGCAGAGCGGGGGAGTGCCGCGAACCGGCTCGGCGACGGTTCGGGCAGGTGCGCGCCCAGCCAGGCCGCGGCCTTCTCCGCGTCCCAATCCGCCGCCGGGTCGAAGGTGACCGCCGCGGTGAAGGCGAACGGGCCGGTGCCGACCACCTTCTCGCGGACGCCAGGGGCCAGGTTGACCCAGCCGCACGGCTCGCCGGTGTCGGCCGCGGGCCACGTCGCG
>JBJSXS010000652.1:0-6514 GCA_046086545.1 Gemmata sp. | reverse complement strand
CCGCCGGCCCCCCCGTACGGGTACGCCCCGCCGGCCCCCCCGTACGGGTACGCCCCGCCGGGGTACGCGGCGCTCCCGCTGCCCGACCCGAACTCGAGCAGCCAGGTGTTCAAGCTCCCGCCGGCCGAAACCGAGGACGACCCGATCCGGCGGCGGGCGGAGGGCGGGTTCCCGCTCGCGCCGGTGATCATCGGGCTGGGCGGGCTGTTCGTCGTCACGTTGTTCGCGGTCGCCCTCTTCTTCATGCTGTTCCGCAGCGAGCCCGAACCGCCGGGCACGTTCACCAACACGCAGGACATGAAGATGGTCCGCGTGGAGGGCGGAACGTTCCGCATGGGTTCGCCCGACGGCGAGCCGGGGCGCCCGGCCGACGGGCGCGAGGGGCCGGTGCGCGAGGTGGCCGTGCGCGGCCCGTTCAACGTGTCCGCGACCGAGGTGACGCACGGCCAGTTCCTCGCGGTGATGCTCACCAGCCCGGCGCGGGGCCCCAAGATCGCCGCCCGCGGCGACGCGCTGCCGGTCGATTCGGTCACCTGGGACGAGGCCAACGACTTCTGCCGCAAGCTGACGGAGAAGGAAAAGGGCAAGGAGTGGTGGCGCAAGAACTGGGCGTACCGGCTGCCCACCGAGGCCGAGTGGGAGTACGCGTGCCGCGCCGGGACCGACGGCCCGTTCGGGTGCGGGGACCGGGTCGTGTTCGGCTCCCAGGCGGTGTTCAAGCCCACCGAGGAAGACCCGCTCGGGTCCGGCGGGGAGCCCAGCAAGCTGCTCCGGTTCGCGCAGCTCGTCGGCCAGACCGAGGCCAACAAGTTCGGGCTGCACGACATGAACGGCAACATCGCCGAGTGGTGCGCCGACTACTATAAGCCGGACGCCTACAAGGACGCCGCGCGCGACAACCCGACCGGCCCGGCCGACGGGGACAAGCGGGTGGTCCGCGGCGGCTCGTTCCGCGACCCCGCGTCCGGGGTCCGCTCGGCGGTGCGCGACGGCAAGCGCTCGACCGACCGCAACGACACCGTCGGGTTCCGCGTCGTGTATGCCCCCGTGCAGAAATGAAGATGACGGGTGACGAACGGGTCGAGGCAGCCGCAACCCCGGTTCGGCCCTCTTGGTTTGCCGTTCAGCCCTCCTCCCCCATCCGCACTCTGAGGTCGCCATGAAAGTAACCTGGCAAGGCGTTTTCCCCGCGGTCTGCACCCAGTTCCACGCGGACCAGTCGCTCAACATCCCGGGGACGCTCAAGCACGTCGACGCGATGCTCGCGGCCGGCGTCCACGGGCTGGTGATGATGGGCAGCGTGGGGGAGAACACCACGCTCGAGCCGGGCGAGAAGAAGGACCTGCTGAAGGCCACGGTCGCGCACGTCCGCAAGCGGGTGCCGGTGCTGACGGGCGTGGCCGAGTACACCACGGCCGGCGCGTGCCGCTGGGCCGCCGTCGGCGCCGAGCTCGGCGCCGACGGATTAATGGTGCTGCCGCCAATGGTCTACAAGAGTGACGACCGCGAGACGATCGCGCACTTCCGCGCCGTGGCGGGGGCGAGCGACCTGCCGATCATGATTTACAACAACCCGCCGGCGTACAAGGTTGACATCACGCCCGAGATGTTCGTGGAGATGGCCGACGAGCCGAAGTTCGCGTGCATCAAGGAGTCGAGCGACAACCCGCGGCGCATCACCGACATCATCGGGCTGACGAAGGACCGGTACGTGATCTTCGCCGGGGTCGACGACCTCGTTGTGGAGTGCTTCGCGGTGGGCGCGGTGGGCTGGGTGAGCGGGCTGGTGAACGCGTTCCCCGCCGAGAACCGGCTGCTCTGGGACTTGCTCCTCGCGGGCAAGTGGAGGGAGGCGCTGGACGTGTACCGCTGGTACACGCCGCTGTTGCACCTCGACACGCACGTGAAGCTGGTGCAGTACATCAAGCTCGCGGCCGCCGAGTGCGGGTACGGCTCGGAGCTGTGCCGCGCGCCGCGCCTGCCGCTCGTCGGCGCCGAGCGCGAGCGGGTGCTGAAACTCATCCGTGCCGCCATCAAGACGCGCCCCGGGCAGAGATGAGCCCGGAGCCGGAGCTGCGGGCGCCTGTGGTGCCCTCCGCTTCGGGTTTCGTGCTTCGGGGTCCGCACCGCGGAGCAGACATGCAGCACCCGATTCGCGTGATCGATTCGCACACCGGCGGGGAGCCCACGCGCGTGGTCGTCGCGGGCGGCCCGGACCTCCTCGGCGGGCCGCTCGCGGGCCGCGCGCAGCTGTTTCGGGAGCGGTTCGACACGTTCCGCTCGTGCGTGGTGAACGAGCCGCGCGTCTCGGACGTGCTGGTCGGCGCGCTGCTGTGCCAGCCGCACGAGCCGGGGTGCGCCGCGGGCGTCATCTTCTTCAACAACGTCGGCGTGCTGGGAATGTGTGGGCACGGGACCATCGGCCTCGCGGTCACGCTCGCGCACATGGGCCTCGTCACCCCCGGCGAGCACCGCATCGATACCCCCGTCGGCGCGGTGACGGTGGCGCTGCACGACCGCCACCGCGTCACGGTGCGGAACGTCCCGAGCTTCCGCCGGCACAAGGACGTGAGCCTCGATGTGGGGGGCGTCGGGCGCGTGACCGGCGACGTCGCGTGGGGCGGCAACTGGTTCTTCCTGGTGAAGGACTCGCCCGAGGCGCTGCGCGTCGACAACGTCGAGCGCCTGACGGACGTGACGTGGCGCATCCGCAAGGCGGTGAACGCCGCGGTCCCCGAACCGGTCGACCACATCGAGCTGTTCGGGCCGCCGGCGAACGCGGCGAACGACTCGCGCAACTTCGTGCTGTGCCCCGGCAAGGCCTACGACCGCTCCCCGTGCGGCACCGGCACCAGCGCGAAGCTCGCGTGCCTGTACGCCGACGGGAAGCTCAAGCCGGGCGCGGTGTGGCGCCAGGAGAGCATCACCGGGAGCGTGTTCGAGGGCACGGTAGCCCCGACCGGCGAACCGGGCGTCGTGGTCCCGAGCGTCACCGGCACCGCGTACGTCACCGCCGAAGCCACCCTGGTGGTCGATCCCGAAGACCCGCTGCGGGACGGCATTCGCGGGTAACGCGACGGCGGCCCCACACCTCAAGCGCCTCGCGCCCGCCCGCACGCGGTGGCGGTTCCGCTCACCACTGTGCGTTTTCGTGCAGCACCGAGCGGTTTCGGAACGAGTGGGCGTCGCGTTCGGGCTGCGGGCCCGCGGTGCGGCCGGCACGTCGCGCGCACCGCGGGCGGCTGGCGGAACAGCCTCCCGAACCGAATCGGGCGCGTTCTCCGCGGGGTGGTCCGGCGTTCGCACAGGGGCGATCGACTCGGCCAGCGACCGCGCCGGGGCACCCACTCGAGGCCACCATGATTCACGAGGTTTCCGGCGACATCGCGCTGACAACGGCCCGGGCCATTGCGCACGGCGTTGCCCCGGGCGACCACTTCGACCGCGGGCTGGCCCTCGTGCTGCGCGAGAAGTGGCCGGCGATGGCGAAGGACTTCCGCCACTACGCGCACCAGTGCCACCCCAAGCCCGGCGAGTTGTGGGAGTGGGGCGGGGCCGGCGGGGTGCGCGTCTACAACCTGCTCACCCAGGGCGAGCACGGGCACGGCGGGCGCCCCGGCCCCGCGACCGAGGCGACCGTGAACCACTGCCTGAAGCGGTTGCGGCACGAGTTGGAGAAGGGGGGGATCAAGAGCCTCGCGCTGCCGAGGCTCGCGACCGGGGTCGGCGGGCTGCCGTGGGAGAAGGTGAAACCGCTGATCCAGCGGCACCTGGGCGACCTGAACATCCCGATTTTCGTCTACGCGACCTATCACAAGGGCGCGCGGGCCGACGAACAGGGCGCGTAGCTCACGTCGGCACGTCCGCGCCCGCGAGGAGCTCGAGCGGGTGCAGGGCGGTGCGCCCGGTGAGGTCGCGGATCTGGTGGCGGCACGAGGTGCCGGTCGCGACCACCGTCGCGCCCGGGTTGGCGGTCACCGCGGGGACCAGCTCCAGGTTCGCGATCTTCACGCTCACGTCGTAGTGCGTTTTCTCGTAGCCGAACGCGCCGGCCATGCCGCAGCAGCCGGCGTCGAGGACGCTGACCTCGAGGCCGCGCACCAGTTTCAGCGCGTCCGCCGTGCCCTTCGATCCGACCAGCGCCTTCTGGTGGCAGTGCGGGTGCAGCAGCGCCGTGCCGGCGCGGGCCGGGATGTCGAGCGCCAGCCCGTGATCGCGTGCCTGCCGCGCGAGCCACGCTTCGGCGAGTTCGGCCGCGCCCGCGACGCGCCTCGCGGCCGGCCCGGGCACCAGTTCCGGCCACTCGTCGGCCAGCGCCATGATGCAACTCGGCTCCAGCCCCAGAATCGGGACGCCCGCGGCCGCGTAGCGGTCGAG
The DNA here is from genome assembly GCA_046086545.1 of Gemmata sp. Lineage (GTDB taxonomy): Bacteria > Planctomycetota > Planctomycetia > Gemmatales > Gemmataceae > Gemmata. Next base: position 2,137 of record JBJSXS010000652.1, on the reverse strand, counting down.
TCGCGCGACGCCGCCGCGGGCGAGCTTGCGCGCGTCGGTGAGGAACCCTTTCGACAGCATCGCGCGCCCGCAACACACGTTCGCCAGTTCAACGGCGAAGCCGGCGCGCTCCAGCAGGGTGACCGCGGCGCGCCCGATCTGCGGCTCCTGATACGTGGTGAAGCAGTCGTCGAGTAACACCACCCGGCGGGCCGGAACCGGGGGCTGACGCCGCCCGCTCGCCGGGCGCCGCGCGAACCAGCGGCGGAAGTGGTCGCGGTGCCACTCGGGCAGGCGGCGGCGGCGGTCGATGCCGGCGCAGCCCTCCATCAGGCGCCGCACCGCGGGCCGCCGCGCGAACCAGTTGTTCAGCCCGGCGAACCGGGCCGCAAGCGGGCCGAGCCGGTGGACGTGCTTCAGCAGCAGGTGCCCGAGCGGGCGCGGCCGCCTCGCGTAGTACGCGTGCAGGACCTCCGCCTTCAGCTTCGCGACATCGACGTTGCTCGGGCACTCGGCCTTGCACGCCTTACACGACAGGCACAGGTCCATCACGTCCAAGACCCAGCGCTGCCCGACGGGCGCGTGCCGGCCCTTCGGCGGGTTCTCTTCGGTGAGCGCCAGCCGCAGCGCGTTGGCGCGGGCGCGGGTGGTGTCCCGCTCGTCCTTCGTGGCGCGGTAGCTCGGGCACATCGCGCCGCCCTGCGTCTTGCGGCACACCCCGGCCCCGTTGCACAGCTCGATGCTGCGGAAGAAGCCCCCTTGCTTCTCGTAATCGAGGACCGTGGGCGGGTCGGCCTCCGGCATCTTGCCGGGCGGGACGCGCATGCTGTCTTCCATCGCCGGGGCGTCGACGATCTTGCCCGGGTTTAGCACGTTCCCGGGGTCGAACCCGCGCTTCACCTGGCGGAACGCCTCGTACACGACCGGGCCGAACATCTTCCGGTTCCACTCGCTGCGCACGAGCCCGTCGCCGTGCTCGCCGCTGAGCGACCCGTTGAACTCCAGCACGAGGTCGGTCACGTCCTCCATGATCTTGCGCATCGCGACGACGCCGGCCGCTTCGTGGATGTTGAGCACCGGCCGGATGTGCAGGCACCCGACGCTCGCGTGCCCGTAGAAGGCGCCGTCGGTGCCGTGCCGGTGGAAGATCTCCCTGAACCGCGCGGCGAACTCCGGCAGGCGCTCGGGCGCCACCGCGGCGTCCTCGCAGAAGGTGACCGGCTTGGCGTCCCCGTGCATCCCGTACAAGAGCGGTACGGCGGAGCTCCGCAGCGCCCACAAGGGGTCGCGCGTGGCCGCGTCCAGCGCCGGTACGCTCGCGGTGAGGCCGGCAACGCCCGCGAGCCGCCGCTGGAGCTCGTGAACGCGGTACGACACGTCGGCCGGGTCGTCGGAGCTGAACTCGACCATCAGGAGCGCTTCGGGGCGCCCGCGCACCGCGGCCATCGTGTCCCTCAGCGACCGCTGCTCGCGCGCCAGGTCGATCAACATGCGGTCCATGAGTTCGACCGCGGACGGGGCCAGCTCCAGGCACGCCTGTAGCGCGTCGAGCGCGGCCCCGAGCGACCCGAACTGCGGCACCAGCAGCCCGCGGTGCCTGAGCCGCGGGACGAGCGACAGTTCCGCCTCCGCGGTGACCGCGAGCGTGCCCTCGCTGCCGACGACCAGCGGGACGAGGGAGCGGGAGCGCGCGTCACCCGCGGGGCCGAGGAGCGCGGGGAGGTTGTAGCCCGACACCTTGCGGATGATCTTGGGGAACCGCGCCCCGATCTCGGCGGCGTGCGCGCGCGCCCCCGCGTCCGCGGCGCGGTACGCGTCGCCCTCGCGCGTCCGCAGTTCGAGTTTCCGCTCGTACTCCCTCTCCGTCAGCGGGCCGAACTCCGCGCGCGTGCCGTCGGACAGCACCACCGCGAGCGCGCGGACGTGATCGACGGTCTGCCTGTACACCACCGACCGCGCGCCGGCGGAGTTGTTGCCGATCATGCCGCCGAGCGTCGCGCGGCTCGCGGTCGCCACGTCCGGGCCGAACATCAGGTTGTGGCGGGCCAGTTCGCGGTTCAGGTGGTCGAGCACGACGCCGGGCTGGACCACGACCGTCGCCGACTCCTTGTCGAACGAGACGATCTTGTTCAGGTGCTTGGCGTTGTCGATGACCACG
>JBJSXS010000651.1:0-6328 GCA_046086545.1 Gemmata sp. | reverse complement strand
CTGGCGGTCGACAGCTGGCTCCCACGACCCGACAGCTGGCCGGCCCCGCTGCTAACGCGCGCCGATGTGGACCACTGGCTTTCGGGGGCGGCGTTCCGGGACGCGTCGGCCGAGAACGTGCTGTCGTGCGCGGGCGCGGGTGGCGTGCGCGGCTCGACCTGCGGTGCGGCCAGCGCGGCAGCCACCGGGATGCGGCGGGTGAGCAGCCAAGCGATCTCCCGGGCCGTACCCCGGTGGGCCGGGTTCTTGGCCATCAGCCGCTGGATCACCTCGTCCACCGCCACCGGCACGTCCGGGCGCACGGCCCGCACCGACGGCACCGGGGCGTGCAGGTGCTGGTTCATCTGCTTGTACGTGGTGTCGCCGTCGAACGGGGGGCGGCCGGCCAGCAGGCTGAACAGGGTGCAGCCGAGCGCGTACAGGTCGGCCGCCGGAGTCACCACGGCCACGCCGAGCCACTGTTCCGGGGGCATGTACTCGCGGGTGCCCACGGCCTGCCCGCACCGGGTCAGCCCGTCCCCCTCGGCCGGGTCGTTCAGGCACTTGGCCAGCCCCATGTCGAGCAGTTTCACCAGTCGCCCGTCGGGCGTCACCATGAGGTTCCCGGGCTTGATGTCCCGGTGTACGACATGGCGGTCGTGGGCGTGGGCCAGAGCGGACAGGGTCTGGGCCACCCAGTGGACCGCGGTCTCGCACGGTACCGCCCGCCCCTGCTTGGCCAGCCGCCGCACGGCCCGCGAGGCCGTCACCCCGGGCACGTACTCCATTACCAGCATCTCGACCCCTCCCACCGCCTCGGTGCCGTAGAACTTGGCGATGCCCGGGTGGTCGAGCAGTGCCAGCACCCGACTCTCGCGCTGGAACCGCTGCCGCATCTCCCGCCCGGCGGCCCGCACCCGCTTGAGGGCCACCAGCGTACGGGCCTGCGTGTCCCAGGCCCGATACACGACCCCCATCCCCCCCCGGCCCAGTTCGGACAGCACCGCGAACCGGCCCCACCGGAGCCGCCGCGGGAGCTGGTCCAGCGCGCCGGCGGTCCCGAGTTGGGCCACCAGGCGGGCGTGGTACGTGGTGACGGCCGGGCCGGTCTGCGCGCCATCGTCCTCGCTCTCGGCCGCGAGCCGGGCCAGCACCTCGGCGGCCGACCCGGTCCCGGCGGCGGCCCCGGCCCAGCGGTCAGCGGTCACCAGACCCGCCGCCACGAACACCGAACCGACGGGGCACAAGGTGTGAGCGGTGCGCATGTCGGACCTCTGTGGGCGGAGGGAGTGGGGCGACCACGGACCAAGCCGCGGCCCGCGGCCGTTCGGACACGGCGCGCGACTTTTCTTGTCCGGCCGCCCGGGGGCGCCGGCTAAGCCACCTGATGACCCAGGAGGGCCGGACCGTGATCGCGACCGAACGACCTGCCGACCCGCGCTGCGAGCGGGGCCACGACCCGCTGGCCCGGGACGCCGCGCGGTTGTGCGCCGAGCTGACCGACGGGGCCGTCCGCGCCCCGGCCGCCCCGGACCGGCTAGGCGACTGGTTCCGCCGCGCCGTACTGGGCGACCCGGCTGCCCGCCTGGAACGGCACCGGCGGCAACTCGCGTCGGGCGAGCAGCGACCTATCGCCCTCCTGCGGTTCGCCCGGTTTCTGGAGGGCAGCGGCTTGGGGGAACTGGCTACAGTGCCCTGGTCCGAGTTGGCCCGGGTGTGCCCGGACGATCCGGTCCCGGCGGTGGCCCTGGCCCGGCTGTTCTTGGCCCGGGCACGCCGTGGCGACCGGAGCACGGCCGAGCGGCTCCGCGACTTCGACCGGTTCTTTCGCTACGCACGGCGGGCCACGGTCACCCTACCAGATCCAGGCCCGGTGCCGGACTGGGTGCGGGCCGCGGCTGCTGAGATGACGCTGCTCAAGGGTCAGTACGAACACAATTAACGGAGGGCCGGTCGTGGCTAACAGCCTTACTGTGCGGGTCAACTGCCCGGCGTGCCGCAAGCGGGTGCGACTGACGCCCGAAACCCTGCGCGAGCTTGGGGCCAAGCTGTCGGTGGTGCTGACCTGTCCCGAATGCGGGGCCACCCGCCCGGTGTCGGTGCTGCGCGGCACGGAGCGTCTACCGACGCCGACACCGCTCCCGGCACCGGCCGCACCGCCGTTCCGCCCGCTCCTGACCCCGGTGACCCCCGACCCGGAGCCGCGGCATCCTGATTTACCCCCGGCAAACCCGACGAGCCCTGTCTCGTCCCCGGCCCCAGCAGCAGCGGTCAAGCCGGACCCAGCTTTGTGTGCCCCATTCGCGCCGATCGAAACGGCCCACGGGCACCTGCCGACCGTGCCGCCCCCGGCGGGCCCGACCTTGGGCGAGCGGTGGCGTAACCTCCGCCCGGCCCAGCGTCAGCAATTGGCAACTGCCTTCGGTCTGGCTCTTCTGGTAGCCGGGCTAGGAGGGGTCAAGATGTGGCAGCGGGGGAAGGCCGACGCCGCTGCGGCCCCCCTCGTCAGAGCCCCCGACCAGTCGTCCCCGACGACCCCCGAACGAGCGCCTGACGCACCTCGGCGCGCGGGCCGCGACCAGGATCCGCCCGCGCCCGCCCGTTTCAGCCGTGGCGCCGGCAGGGGTGAGCTGGAGCCTCGCGACATCAGCGAGATCCAGGACCGCATCACTACTGACTAGCGAACTCATACAGGAGAGCCCAATGGACCGCGCCGACGTGTACCGAGCGACCGTGCGCCACCTGTTTGCCCCGGTCGCCGACCTGCTTTATGCCGACGACTCCGTGACCGAGGTGCTGATCAACGGGCCGAATCAGATTTACTGCGAGCGGGGCGGGCGGCTGGAAAAGGTGGACCGCCGGTTCCCCGACGAACACTCCTTGATGGCCGCGGCCCGAAACCTCGCCGAGTACGTGCAGCGCCGGCTCGACGACAAGCACCACAGCATGGATGCCCGGCTGCCAGACCCGGAGAAGTTTCGCGTTCACGTGATCATTCCCCCGGCCAGCCGGGTCGGGGTGTGCGTCTTGATCCGCAAGTTCAAGCGGGCCTACACCACCCTGGAGGGGCTGGTGAACGACAAGAAGTCGCTGTCCGCGGCCGGGGCCGAGTACCTGCGCCTCATGGTGCGCTCGCACCGCAACGTGGTGGTGTCGGGCGGCACCGGGAGCGGCAAGACGTCGCTGCTGAACGCCCTGTCGGTGGCCATCCCCGGGCACGAGCGGGTGGTGGTGATCGAGGACTCCTCCGAGCTTCAGTTGCACCAGGAACACACGGTCTACCTTGAGGCCCGGCCGCCCGGACCGGACGGCAAAGGCGCGGTCACCATCCGCGACCTGTTCGTGGACTCGCTGCGCATGCGTCCGGACCGCATCCTGGTGGGCGAGGTGCGCCGCGGCGAGGCGCTCGACCTGATCCAGTCGATGCTGTCCGGGCACGACGGCTCGCTGACCACGGTCCACGCCAGCAATCCGCTGCTGGCCCTGGTGCGCCTCGAAACACTGTGCCTGATGAACGACGTGGGGTTGCCGGTGTACGTGGCCCGAACACAGGTGGCGTCCGCGGTCCACGTAATCGCGCAGGTCGCGCGTCTGGCCGACGGATCTCGGAAAGTGGTTTCCATCGCCGAGGTCGCGGGGCTCGGCAAGGGGGAGCGGTACCGGGTGCGCGAGCTGTTCGCGTTCCGTCGCAGCGGCACCGACGCGACCGGCAAGATCCTCGGTACGCTGGAACCGACGGGCAAGCGGTCCCTGTTCGCGGATCACATTCGCGAGTCGCCGGTGGCTTGTGATGTCGAACTGACGGCTCCGCTTTTCGCCCAGAGGCCCGGTCGCTGTGCGCCCGATCTGGAACTCGAGACCCCTTTCGTCGCTCGGAGCTGACGTCCTTTCCAAGTCGTCACCTCACTTTACGTGTAGGGAGATTGTCATGACTAGGACACAGAGTCTTTTGCGCAACGAGCAAGGCATGACGAGCCTACAGTCAGCGTTACTGCTGGGGGCCGGGTTCCTGGTCGTGTCGGGACTGATGGAACTGTTCGAGGGCAGTAAGGGCGCGGCCCAGGCCAACACTGCCCTCACCCTGGCGGCCGGGTTCAAAAAACCCCAGAGCGGGGGCGGGAACTCCGTTGCGGGCGGCCGAAAGCCCGGCGGCGCAGGTAGGGCAGATTCATCCGGTCCGGCCAAGTTGCCGAACGGCGCCGACATTACGCCGGAGCCGCCGGGCACCAAGTTCTGGGTGCCTGGGTACGGCCAACTGACGGACGAGGAGATTGGGGCCGCCCAAAAACGGTTGGATCAGTGGCGGTACCCACCCACGAGCATCGCCACGACAGCGGTCGGCGGGTTCTTCAACATGATCTACGGCGACGAAGAGGATGGCGAAGAAGAGGCGGGCCTCATCAGCCGGATACTCGCGCTCAAAGAGGGTGGAGCGAAAGGGGTGATTTGGAACAGCATCCGCGACCAGGCCGAGTCGTTCGCCGAGCGGTACTCCCGTGAGCCGGGCGAATGGAACGCGCTCCAGCACTCGTACTGGCAGGCCCTGCTCGCGTTCGATTACGGCTCGGTTTTGGCCCAAGAGTTCGGGGACCAGCACGAAAAACTGCAGCAGTACGGAAACGCCCAGCGCCGCCGGGACAGCGCCGCGGACCTGTTCAACAACCAAGTCGGGCGGGCCATCGGCCGACAGGTGCGGGACGAGGCCGACCGCTCGACCGACCCGGGATTCGACCCAAGCCGGCGGATGATGGAACTCGTCGCTGAAGCGATCCGCGACGGCCGCCTGGACCTTGGCGGCGGTGTCGGCGGTGCCGGGGTGCGGAACCCGCACGGCAGGGACGGGCTTCGCCGCGAACTAAAGATCGAGCCCCGGGCCTTGCAAGTTCCGAACCCGTTCTGGAAGGGCTGACTCTGGGCGCGGACCCGCGCCCGCAGCCTAATTATGGGAGATCGACATGAGATGGCGAAGTTGTCCGAAGCGCCCCGGAATGACGAGCCTGCAGGCGGTGCTCCTGCTCGGGGCTGGGTTCCTGGTGGTGTGGGGCCTGATGGACCTGTTCGAGGGCAATAAGGGCACGGCCCGGGCGAACGCCGCCCTGACCCTGCGGGGCGAGTTCAAGCGCCCCCAGGGCGGCGGCGGGGGCGGGGCCGTGCGCCCCCCGGGCGGCCGGGGCAACGACATCCGCATTCTGCCGGCGGGCCGTCCGTTGCCGGTGGCGGAGCCGGAGGTAGTTACGCCGAACCAAGACCTGCCCCCACAGCCGCAGGCCGAGGACGAAGGGCGCGGGTACCTCGCTATCATCGGCGATGTGGTCACCGTGGGCCAGGGCACGGTGGTCGGGGTGGCGAGTACCGCGGGAGCAATCGCCGCAGCCTGCACCGTCTCTCTTGCTCCGGCGGCAGTCGGGTTGAGCATCCTCGCAGCGAGTAACTTCGACGACGTGATCGCCGCGACCCGGCGCCTGCTCGGCAACCCGGACGCTGAATCGCTCAAGTTCAACGTCACCAAGGAACTGACCGGGAGCGAGACCAAAGCCCGGGTCACGGATATCGGGGTCGGCATCCTACTGGGTGGCAAGCTCGGCGGCGCGGCGCGCGCGGCGGACGACGTAGCCAGGGTCACGAATCTCGGGGTCGGCTTACTGGGTGTCAAGCCCGGCGGCGCGGGACGCGCGGGACGCGCGGGACGCGCGATCGAAAACGCGGCCCCAGTCAGAGTCACAAACGCGGCCAGACTTATCGATGTGCCTGATGCTTTGGCTGAGTTCCAGAAACAGTACAACAAGCTCGGTGGGCGGTATGAGGACATGAAGAAGTTGGTCGATGACTTCGTATTGGCGAATCCGAAATACATAGATAAGCTCGAGGTTCACCACATCCCGCCGACGTCGGTTACTGGCATCCCGAAGTCCGACGGCCCGGCCATGGTCATGTTCAAGCCCCACCATCGAAGCCTCCCCACCTCACGGAGCTACCAAGATGCCATCGACGAGATCAGGGAGGCGTACGAGACGAGTGAAGCCAGGGGGTTCGCCCTCGCCAGGAGGGAGATCCGGGACTTAGTTGGGGAACTGGCACACCAAACTAAGACGGACCCAGGCCCACTCGCTGATGTCTACGAACGAGGCTTTCGTGAGGGGATGGAGTACATGAAAAAGGGCGGCAAGTAGCTTTAATCGCGACGCTGGCGGCCGGCAGTTCCCCTGAGCTGCCGGCCGCTTGTATTTCTTCTCGGCACGCAAGCCGACCCGCATTGTCGTTCATTTTCCATGTCCGAACCGCGCAGCCCCGGGGCTTGGCAATTCAGTGGAACGGGGAGCCGCGAGACACGAAACCCGCCGGACGGTCC
>JBJSXS010000650.1:0-5973 GCA_046086545.1 Gemmata sp. | reverse complement strand
CAGCTCGACGAGGCGAAGAAGGGCAACGCCAAGCTCAACAAGATCGCGGCCGACGCCAAGCGGACCGCGGACGCCGTTGGCGCGCTGGGGGTGATCTGATGGCCGCCACGTCGGTCGCTCTGCTGTTCACCGGGCGCGGCGGCAAGGACACGCGGGACAACCACCGCACGTACACGCGCGTGTACGAGGTGATCACCGACGACCCGGCCGACGACGAGCAAATCGTCTCGAACGCGAGCGCCGGCGGAACCACGGTTCCCCTGCCGGGCGACCCGCTCGACACCGACTCCGGCGCGGTGGTGGTGTCCATTGACTTCCAGCAGTCCGACGACGACCCGCAGATCTGGTACGCGACGTGCGAGTACGACACCGACCCGCCGACAAACGACCGGGACAAGCCGGACGAGCGGGTTGACCTCGACGGGAACGTGATCGACAAGAACCAGCGGGCCGAGAACCCGCTCGACGAGCCGGCGCAGTGGGCGCTCACGTTCGAGGACTCGACCGAACCGGCAATAGAGGGGATCGAGGTTGATGAGGCCGGCAACCTCGTCATCGTCAACCCGCCCGCGTGGGCCGCGGGGATCACGTACAAGCGCGGCGCTTACGTGAAGAACGGCGGCAACGTGTACCTGTGCGTCTCTTCAACCGGCGACCAGGAGAGCGCAGCCGCCGGTCCCGGTCCGGCCGGCCAAGGGGCGAACATCGCGGACAACGACCTGGAGTGGAACTTCTACGCGACCTTCGCGCAAACGCAGAACGACCCGAACTACGCAATCCGGGTGGCGATTCTCAGTTCTGCGGCGCTGCCCTACGACCCGCCCCCGACGGTCGAGGTGTCGCGGCCGGTTCTGAGTGTGACCAAGAACACGGCGATGGGCGGGCCGGACTACGTGCTCGCTCTCAAGAACGCGGTGAACCTGTACCCGTGGCGCGGGTTGCCCCCGCGGTGCGCCAGGGTGAAGAACGTGACCCACGAGGGCGGCCGACAGCAAGGCGGCATCTTTTACGTGGTCACCAAATGGGAGATCGTCATCGACGCGGACACGCACGACCTTCGAGTGCTCGACTCGGGGCTGTACGAAAAGGTGACCTATGAGGACCAGGTGACGCTCCAGCAGGTGACCGACTACCAACGGATTAAGGATTCGAGCGACGAGCCGATCACCGAACCGGTTCCGCTCGACGGGAACGGGCACCGGCTCAAACCCGATGACCCGCCGGTGTTCCGGCGCTACGTGCCGCGCCAGATGCGGCTGGTGGACTTCAATACCCTCTTGCCGTTCTGAGGCTGGATTGGACCGCGCGAACCTGATCTCCGAGCGGACCGCGCAGCGACTTTTGCACCTGCTCAACACGCGGGGCGAGGCGCCGGCCAGCGGCCGCGCGTTCGCGGGCCGGCAGTGGGTGTTCGTGCGGTGCGACTCTGCCACGGCGGTGGGCGGCGACGATGTTCTCGACCAGTGCTACCCGGCGACCATTCTCAAGCCGATGTCGCGGTCCGTCCTGCCCCCGGACGAACTTTCTCGGGGCGCGCTGCTCACGCTCCTGGGCGCCGACGGCGAGCCGGCCGCGCCGGTTGCGGGAGCGTGCTACGCTGGCCTGTTGGGCGACGAGGTGGGGAGCGACGGGTCCGGGTCGCTGCGCGGACGCCCACGAGTGTTCGCGGCCGAGGTGGCGTCCTCGACCTCCTCTGCGTGGAAAGACCCCGCCCGGGTCGCGACCACGGCCAACGGCACGCTCTCCACGGCGTTCGCGAACGGGCAGACGGTGGACGGGGTGACGCTCGCCACCGGCGACCGCATCCTCGTCAAGAACCAGAGTTCCGCGAGCGAGAACGGCATTTACACCGTGAACTCGGGCGGCGCGCCGACACGCGCGACCGACGCCGACACCGGCGCGGAACTGCTCGGCGCGGCGGTCGCGGTCACCGAGGGCACCGCAAACGCGGACACGGTCTGGCTCTGCACCGCGAACGCGCCCATCACGGTGGGGGCGACGGCGCTGCCGTGGCAGAACATTAGCGGGAACGTGCGCGGACCGAGTTCTGCCACGGACAACGCAATCGCGCGGTTCGACGGCACCACCGGCAAGCTCATCAAGAACAGTGCCCTCACGATCGACTCGCTCAACGCGCTGAACCTGTCGGGCTACGGCGGGTGGGCGATGCCAGACGTGGGCTACGGTTACCTGCACGCCGGGCAGTGGGGCATCATCGGCGAGGCGGGCGTCTTCCGCCCGGGGCTCAACAACAACAACACCAGCGCGATTCTGCTCGACGGCACCAGCGCGCGGGTGGTCGCCGCGAACCTGTCGGGCGGGGCGTGCGCGTTCGCCGTGTGGGACGGGTCGGCGCTCCGGGTCGGCGGCACCGCGACCACCGGCGGGCTGACGTTCAGCGGCGGGCTGTACGTCGGCGGCACCTCGACCGCCGAAAGCAACGCCAACGGCTACACGGACACACAAATATCAGGGCTGTCGAGCGTGTACCAGCCCCTCGACGCGGACCTAACCGCGCTCGCGGCGCTGACCGGCACCGGCACCATCTACTACCGCAGCGCGGCGGATACCTGGAGCGCGGTCACGATTGGGGCCGGGCTCACGTTCACAAGTGGCACGCTAGACTCAGCAGTGCCCGAAGGGCCACCCGGCCCGCAGGGGCCGCAGGGCGACACCGGTCCACAAGGCCCGCAAGGCGACACCGGGCCGCAGGGCGACACCGGGCCACAAGGTCCGCAGGGCGACACCGGTCCACAAGGACCACAGGGTGATACCGGGCCACAGGGCGATACCGGGCCGCAGGGGCCACAGGGCGACACCGGACCACAGGGCCCGCAGGGTGATACCGGGCCACAGGGCGATACCGGACCGCAGGGCCCGCAGGGCGACACCGGCCCGCAGGGTCCGCAGGGCGATACGGGTCCGCAGGGCCCGCAGGGCGATACGGGCGCGACCGGGGCAACTGGCCCGGCGGGTCCGGCCCCGAGCGGCACCGGGATTGTGACCGTGGACGGCGGGGTGCTCGGTACGCCGGGCGCGCTGACCGGCGACGTGACCACCAGCGGGGCGGGGCTCGCGACCACAATTGCCAGCAACGCGGTCACGTTTGCGAAGATGCAAGCCGTGAGCGCGAACGTGCTGCTCGGCAACGACGGCACCGGCACGGCGGTCGAGGAGATCACCTGCACCGCCGCCGGGCGCGCGCTGCTCGACGACGCGGACGCCGCGGCGCAGCGCACCACGCTCGAGCTCGGCACGCTGGCGACCCAGAGCGGCACATTCAGCGGCACCAGCAGCGGCACCAACACCGGCGACCAGACCATAACCCTGACCGGGGACGTGACCGGCAGCGGCACCGGCAGCTTCGCAACGACCCTCGCGAACACCGCGGTGTCGGCGGGCAGCTACACCTATACCAGCCTGACCGTTGACTCGAAGGGGCGGCTCACCGCCGCGAGCAGCGGCACGCCGGTGACCACCTTCAGCGCGGGCACGACCGGGTTCACCCCGTCCAGCGCGACCACGGGCGCGGTCACCCTCGCGGGCACGCTGGTCGCGGGCAACGGCGGCACCGGGCGCGCGTCGCACACCGCATACGCGGTGATCTGCGGCGGCACGACCACGACCGGCGCGCAGCAGAGTGTCGCTTCGGTGGGCACGCTCGGGCAGGTGTTGACCAGCGGCGGCGCCTCGGCGCTCCCGACGTTCGCCGACGTCGCGCCCCGCGGCTACATCGACGGGCTGATCACGAGTCGGGCATCGACCACGACCGTGACCGTTGCGGCCGGTGTCGCGCGCGACGACGGCAACACGGTCACGCTGACCTTGTCGAGCAGCACGACCAAGACCTTGCAATCGAGCGGCTCGTGGACCGCCGGCACCGGCAACAACGGGCTGGACACGGGCGCGCGTGCGAACAGCACCTGGTATCACGTTTTTGTGATCTCAAAAGCGGACGGCAGCAGTGTGGACGCGCTGTTTTCGACCAGCGCCACCGCGCCCACCATGCCATCGACGTACACACTCAAGAGGCGGGTGGGCAGCATCAAGACAGACGGGTCGGGGAACATCCTGGCGTACACGCAGACGGCCGGTGATTTCTGGTGGGACACACCCATACAGGACGTGAGCGCCTCAAACCCCGGTACTTCCGCGGTGACTCGCACGCTGACCGTGCCCACCGGGGTGCGGGTGCGTGCGATAGTTGGTGTTGCGTTCCAGGCACTTGTGGCTGCGGACAACCCCGGCGGCATCCTGCTCTCAGACTTGAGCCAAACAGACCTGGGCGGCGCGGTGACGCGCTTTTCGCTGTACGGGTATAGCGGGCTGGCGGGGCGTAACGAAGTCGGCGCGCTGGCGAACGTGTGGACTAACACCAGCGCGCAAATTCGCAGCCGACTACAGATCAGCGCGTCGGGCACGACTCTGTATTTGAACGCGATGGGCTGGTTCGACCCGCGCGGGGAGGACGCATGAACGTGTTCGTTGAGCGGGACGCGACGGGCATCATCAAGGGCGTGTACCAGAACCCGCAGCCGGGGTACGCGGCCGAGGAACTGCCCGACGACGCGCCGGAAGTCGTCGCGTTCCGCGCCGGGCCGACCCCGGAGCAGCAACTGGAAGCGACGCGCGCGGTGGCGCTGGGCACCCTGCTCACGCGCGACGACCTGACCGGGGTCCAGGTGCGGGCGGTGGTAGCGGCGGTGGTGTACCTGATAAACGACCGGCTCGAAGCGCTCGGGCAGCCGCGCGTACTGGAAGCGGAGGTGCTCCAGTTCCTCGCGACCAACCCGACGGTCGGCGACCCGATCCCGGTCCCGGTGTGAACACCTACTGCCGAGGATTCCCATGCGATCCGCCGCGCTCCTCTCGCTCCTCGCCCTGCTCGCCGCGCCCGCCCGCGCGCAGGAGCCGCGTCCGTCCGTCGAGCAGCTGGTTGCGAAGCTCACCGAGGTCCGCAAACAGCAAGCGGACCTGAAGAAGCTCGAAGACGCAACGACCGCCGAACTCAGATCCGAACTGAAGCGGTTACAGGAACTCGTGGACAAGCTGAACCTGCCGGACGTGCGCCCGCCCGGGCCGCCCGAGCCCGCGGACCCGCTGCGCGCGAAGCTGCGCGCGGCGTTCGACGCGGACGCGGACCCGAAGAAACGGGACCACGCGCGCGACCTCGCGGCGCTGTACCGGCAGGCGGCGGGGCTGTGCGCGGACGCGGGGGTGGGCACCGCCGGCGACCTGCTCTCGCGGGTGAAAGCCGCAGCGACCACACTGGTCGGCGCGGACGCGCTGCGGGAGTGCCGGCGGGTGGTCGCGGGCGAACTCGGCGCGCTGCTGCCGACCGACGACGCGCTGACCGCCGAGCAGCGGAAGGCGGCGGCGGCGCTGTTCGCCAAACTCGCGACGATTCTGGAGGGATTATGAGCACCGATAAACCTACCGACCTCACGCGCTGGCAGCAGTGGTGGCCGACCGTGCGCGCGGCGCTGCTGATGGTGCTGCCGCTGCTGTCCGCGGTCGCGGCGCAGCAGGGGTGCCCGCGCGTGGTCGAGGTAATCAAGGTGGTCGAGGTGCTGGTTCCCGCGGAGGACGCACCGCCGGGCGGGGCCGCGCCGCCCGACGCGCGGTTCGCGCAGGGCTGGGTGCGCGACGACGACGCGGTGCTGAAGGTGAAGGCGTCGATCCCGCAGCCGGTGTTCGCGCAGACGCCGGCGGGCGCCGCCGGCGACGCGCCCGACGCGTGCTACCTGTGGGACGCCGCAAAAAACGCGCTCGGGCGGCACATCCCGGCCCGCGACCAGGGCGGCGTCGGCTCGTGCGTGAGCTTCGGGGCCGCGTGCGCCGTCGAGTACCAGCAGTGCGTCGCAATGGTCGCGGCGAAGAAGGCGGGACAGCCCCCGCCCGAGTTCAAAAGCGTGGCTCAGGAGGTGATCTACGGCGGCTCGCGGGTGCAGATCGGCGGCGGGCGCATCCGCG
>JBJSXS010000649.1:0-12698 GCA_046086545.1 Gemmata sp. | reverse complement strand
GCTTGATCGAGTCCACACCCAGGTCCGCGTCCAGCGACATCGACAGGTCCAGGCTGTCCGCCGGGTACCCCGTCTTCTCGCTCACCACCGCCAACAGCGTCGTCGCGACTGTGTCGCGGGGCGGCCCCTTGGCGGCCGGCGCGGGCGCCGATGCGGGGCGCGGGGGCGCGAACGCCTCAACGGGCAGCGCGGCCGCGGGCAGGACCGTGGTCGCCGGCGGGGCCGGCCGGGGGGCCGGCGCGGGCGGCGGGACGACCGCCGCCGGCGCGAACGGTTGCGGTACCGGGGCCGGCGGGCCGGCGGGCAGCGCCGCCCCGGCGCCGAGGCCGGACAGGAGCAGCCCCTGCTGCTGGTCGACCAGCGCTTGCAGCGTGCGCTGGGCCGCCTCCTGCCCTTCGAGGAACTGCCGGTGCAGCGCGGCCGTCTGCTCCTGCATCCGCTGCAGCGCGGCGAGGCCCTGCTGCGTCATGAGCAGCGCCTGGGCGAGCGCGTTCGGCTCGGCGCCCGCGGGGGTGTTGGCGTCTGACATCAGAGAACCCTTCGGCCGTGTGGGCGCGGCGGGCGCACCGGCGTGCGGCTTGCCGTTCCCGTTGGTGGACGCGGACAGTTCCTGCGGGGCGCGGGGCGGGCGCTTCTCGCGCGGGCTCACCGAGTTCGCGCCGCACACGCTCACGGTGAGGCCCGGCTTGCCGGCCGGCGCCGCGGGCGGGCGGCACTTGCTACCCTTCTCCCACTCGGCCAGCGCGACCTCGTACCCGGCCGCGGCGAGCCGGGCCAAGGCGCCCCCGAGGTCCAGCGCGCCCGGCCGCTTGCCGCCGGACGCGTCCAGCGCGAACGCGTCGGCGCCCGCGACCGCCTGGTCCGCGAGGATCGCCTCGACGAGGCGCGTCAGCACCCCGCCGGGGCCGACCTCGAGGAACGTGCGCACCCCGGACGCGGCCAGCGCGCGCACCTGTTCGACGAACGCGACCGGTTTCGCCAGCTGGTGCGCGAGCAGATCCTTGGCGGAGCTCGCGTCGTCCGGGTACGCGGCCGCGGTGGTGTTCGCGAACACCGGCACCGCGCCCGGGGCGAGGCTCGCGCCGTCGAGCGCCGCGCGAAACGGCCCGGCCGCGTCGGCGACGAGCGGGGAGTGGAACGCGGCCGCGACCGGCACCGGCACCGCCTTCAGCCCGGCGGCGGAGAGGGCCTTCGCGGCCCGCTCGATCTCCGCGGTCGCGCCGGACAGCACGTTCTGCTTGGGCGCGTTCTTGTTCGCGACGCCGACGTTCAACTTCTCGCGCGCGATCAGGGCCTCGATCTCGGGCAGCGCGGCGAGGACCGCGAGCATGGCGCCCGGGTCGCCGGCGCGGTTCGCGGCCATCAGCTCGCCGCGCACCCGCGACAGGGCGAACAGCTCGCCCGCCGTGAGGCGCCCGGCCGCGGCCAGTGCGACCAACTCGCCGTAGCTGTGCCCGGCGAACGCGGCGGGCGTCACCCCGAACCGGCCGCTGAGGGCGTGCCACGAGCCCAGGCTCACCGCGCCGAGCGCCGGCTGCGCGTTCCGGGTGTCGCGCAGCGCGCGGTCGTTGTCCTTCTTCCGCTCGGGGTCGAACGTGGCGGGCGGGTAGATGTAGTCGCTCAGCCGGCGGGCGTCGGTGTCCGCCGGCGCCCGCGCGGCCACGGCCGCGTCGGCCTCGGCCAGGGCCGCGAGCGCCTCGGGGAACAGGCACGCGAGGTCGCGGCCCATGCCGACGTACTGCGACCCCTGCCCCGGGAACAGCACCGCGAGCGTGCCGGCCGCCGGCCCGCGCCCGTAGTGAACGCCGTCCGGCGTGTGCCAGGCGGCCGCTTCCGGGCCCGCACCGATCCTGGCCTTCGCGCCGGCGAGCAGTTTCGTGAGGTCCGTGTGCGTGCGGTGCGCCGCGAAGCACAGGCGGCACGCCGCCCCGGCGCGGAACGCCCGGCGCGAGGCCTCGGCGGCGCGGGCGAACGCGTTCCACTCGCTCGGGAGCTGCGCGAGTTCGGCCGCGACGCCCTGCGGGGTGTCGGCGCACAGCGCCACGACCTCGACCGCCCCGTCCCAGTCCGGCGCCGCCTTCTGCGGGGTGTGCTCCTCGAGCACCGCGTGGAAGTTGCTCCCGCCGAACCCGAACGCGGACAGCGCCGCGCGCCGCGGGTGCCCGGCCCGCGGCAGCCACGGCCGCATCTCGGCGCTCACGTAAAACGGCGTGTCGGCCGCGAGCAGCGGCTCCAACGGCCGGTTCACCTTCAGGGTCGGCGGCAGCACCTTGTTGTAGATCGCCAGCGCCGCCTTGATGAGCGAGGCGGCGCCGGCCGCCGCCTTGGTGTGCCCGATCTGCGACTTGACCGAGCCGACGGCCGCCCACGGCCGCGGCTTCGGGTCGCGGCCCGCCGCGCTGCCGGTGTACACGTCCGTCAGCGCGGCGATCTCGACCGTGTCGCCGACCTTCGTCCCGGTGCCGTGCGCCTCGACCAGCTCGATGGTGTCCGGGGTCACCCCCGCGAGCGCGTAGGCCGCGAGCAGCGCCTTCTTCTGCCCGGCGGCGCTCGGGGCGTAGATCGCGTTCCCCTTGCCGTCGCTCGACGAGCCGAGGCCCTTCAGCACGGCGTAGATCGTGTCCCCGGCGCGCTCGGCGTCCGCGAGGCGCTTCAGCACCACCACCCCGAGCCCCTCGCCGAGGATGGTCCCGTCGCCGTCGTCCGCGAACGGCTTCGCGTCCCCCGTCGGCGACAGCGCCGGGGTCTTGCTGAAGCACATGTACATGAAGATGTCGTTGAACGTGTCGCACCCGCCGGTGACGGCCACGTCGCAGCGGCCCGCTTGCAGCTCGAGCGCCGCGAGGTGAACGGCGCTCAGCGAGCTGGCGCACGCGGCGTCAACGACACAGTTGGTGCCGCCGAGGTCGAGCTTGTTGGCGATGCGCCCGGCGACCACGTTCCCGAGCAGCCCCGGGAAGCTGTTCTCCTGCCACGGGACGTAGCTCTCCGCGATGCGCGCGGCGGCGTCGTCCGCCAGCTCCCGCGGGACGCCGGCCTCCCGCATCGCGCGCTTCCACTTCGGGTGCCCCAGGCGCGCGCCGAGCGGGATCACCAGCTCCAGCGTGCCGGTCACGCCGAGGATCACCGACACCCGGTTGCGGTCCGTGAGCGGCTTCGCGCCCGCGGCCGGCGGCGTCGCGTCCGCGAACCGCACGCCCGCGTCGCTGAGCGCCTGCTTCGCGGCCACCAGCCCGAGCAGCTGCGTGGTGTCGGTGGCCTCGATGTCGCGGGGCGCGATGCCGAACTCGAGGGGGTTGAACTCGACCGCGGACAGGAACCCGCCGCGGCGCGCGTAGGTCATGTCCGGGGCTTTGGGGTCCGCGTCGAAGTAGTCGTCGGGGCTCCAGTGCGTGGGCGGCACGTCGGTGATGCCGTCCACCCCGTGCTTCACGTTGGCCCAGAAGAGCCCCGGCCCCGCGGCCTTCGGGAACAGGCACCCCAGCCCGACGATGGCGAGCGGCTCGAACCGCGCGTCGCGCGGGGCGGCGGGGGTAGCGGGGTCGGGGCGTGCGTCAGCGGTGCGTGTCATCGTGTGTCTGCGCGGACGTTACGCCCGGAGCCGTCGGGCCACGTCGTCGGTCGTGAGTGGGGCGAGCGGGAAGCAGGCGTCCGGCAGGTTCACGCCCTGCTGGCGGAGGGCCGCGCGCCGGGCCGCGACGCACGCGCCGTACAGGAGGTTGAGGGCGACGCCGACCACCGTGCGGTTCTGCGGCGCCTCGAGGTCCGAACCTTTGGCCCACTCGTTGAACGCGCCCATCGCCGGCCCGCACCAGACCTGGTAATCGATTTGGCGCCCGGCCTCGCCGGCGTTGGCCCACCGGCTCGACAGCCCGAGGTACCAGCGGAACACCAGCGCCATCTTGTGCCGCGGGTCGCTCTCCGCCTTCCACAGCTGCGCCGGCTCGCGCTTGGCCCAGAACTCGCGGGTCAAGTTCCAGATGTCCGCGAACGGCGCCCGGAAGTGCGTCTTCTCGACCTGGACGCGCTCGGCCTCCGGGACCGCCTCCCAGCTGGTGTACACCTTGTACAGCTCGTACAGCTTCTGGGCGCGCATGGCGAACATGGTGCCGCGCTTGAGCACCTGGAGCTTGACGCCCAGCTCGAACATGTCGGCCGCGGGCGCCATGATGACGTCCGCCTGGCCCGCCTCGGCGAGCATCTTCCGCACGACGTCCGAGCTGCCGGACTCGACGCACGCCTGGTTCACGCTGCCGGTGACGACGTAGGCCGCACCCATCGCGAACGCGCCCGCCACGCCGGACGGGGTGGCGATGCCGCCCGCGAGCCCCACGCGCGGCGGCGCCTCGTACTTGAACTGCGCCTGCAGCCGGTCCCGGAGTGCGAGGATGGTCGGGAGCAGCGTGATCGCGGGGCGGTTGTCGGTGTGCCCGCCGCTGTCGGCCTCGACGGTGATGTCGTCCGCGACCGGGAACTTGCTCGCCAGCACCGCCTGAAGCTCCGTTATGTGCTTGTCGGCGACCAGCGCGCGGAGCACCTTCTCCGGCGGGGGCGACAGGAACTTGGTCGCCACCTCGACGCGCGAGACCTTCGCGATGACCCGGTTCGTGGGCACCACGAACCCGGCGACCCCGCCCTTCAGCCCGGCCGCGCGGTACTTCACGATGGCGGGGGTGAGGTCCAGGTACGCGCTCGCCTCGACCAGCGTCACCCCCTTCTTCAGGAACAGGTCGGCGGTCGCCAGTTCGTGCGCCTGCTCGCCCGGGCTGTGAATCAGGTTCACGCAGTACGGCGCGGCGCCCAGGTTGTGCTTGAGCCGATCGACGGCCGACGAGATGCGTTCGAGCGACAGCCCCGCGGCCCCGAAGCTGCCGAGCATCCCCGCCCTGCTCATCGCCTCCACGATCTCCGCGGACGCGATCCCGTTGGCCATCGCGCCGGTCATGTACGGGTACTTGAGCCCGTGCTCGGACAGAAACTTCGGGTCGCAGAGGTGTTCCGGCGGGAGCGGCGGCAGGTACGCCGCGACCGGGTGCCGCCCCGGCCCGCCGAGCGCGACCGAGCCGCCGGCCGCGACCGCGAACCCGCTGTCGGTGCGCAGCACGAACACCGGCGCACGCAGCTCGCCGATGGCGGCCTTGAACGCGTCGGGCGCGTCGGACGGGGCGGCGCCGCCGGGCGTCCAATGCCCGATCGCGGGCGGGCTGCCAGTGGTGCCGGCCGTGTGAGTCATCGTGTGCTGTTTTGGCTTCCCGAGCGCTAACAATACCCTTTTGGGGTATGGATTTTCGCCGTGCGCGAACAGTGCCGGCCGCGTGCGCGCGGCGATCGGAACGGCCGTCCGTGTGCGGGCTGAAGGACCGGTCGGGTGACTTCAAGCGCGGCCGCGGTGGCGACGCGACCGGGTGGTGTATTCCGAGGCCGCCGAGCGCCCGGAGTTCGGCGACCGCCGACAGGTTGTGACCGCCGGCGAGTACCACGAACCCCGCGTCGCCGCGGGTCGTGCGGCCCGCCCACTCGGTCGCTTCGAGCCGCGCGAGGTGCGCGGCCGGGGCCGGCGCGACCCTCAGCCCGGGGTCGGTGCCCGTGAGGGCCGCCACCGCTGGCCGCCAGATCGGACCGACCTGTTAACCGGCCGGCGAGCGCCCAGAAATGAAAGAACCCCCGCCATGAGGCGGGGGCTCGTGACCGTCGCACCGACCGAACTCTCAGGGCGTCGCGGGCGCGGCCGGGGCGGCGGGCGCGGGGGCCGGAGCCGCCGGGGCCTGCTTGGCCTTCAACCGCACCTTCTGCTCGCCGGCCTTGAGCAGCTCGATGACCGCGGTCTCGCCGCCGTCGCCGAGCCGCCGGTAGTGCTGCTTCAGGATGCGGGTGTACCCGCCGGGCCGGTCGGCGTACCGCGGGCCGATCTCGCGGAACAGTTTCTTCAGCACCGTGTCGCCGGTGGTCTGGTCCTTCTTGTCCCAGATGCCGGTGCCGTGGGTCGGGCCGAGCAGCGCCATCGCCTGCCGGCGGTAGTGCAGCGCGGCGACCTTCGCCTTCTTCTCCTCGGCGTCGCCCTTGCCCGCGGCGGCGACGGTCACGGCGTTCGCCTTCTTGGCGAGCGTGATGATCTTCTCGACGACGGGCCGCATCTCCTTCGCCTTCGGGACCGTGGTGACGATCCGCTCGTGCGTGATGAGTGCCCGGGTCAGGTTGCGGAACAGGCTCCGCCGGTGGGCGGCGTTGCGGTTCAGGTGACGACCGCGCTTACCGTGGCGCATGGCTTTACCTCAGTGGGTCAGGAGACAAAAATCAGGAGCCAAGTAAGAACCCCGCGCCGTGCCAAGGGCCGCGGGGGATACTCTCAGGGATGGGGACACAGGAGTCAGCAGTCAGGAGTCAGAAACCGAACGGCCCCTTGATCTTCCGACTCCCGTTGCCCGTCCCCTGACTCCTGTGTTACGAGCGGCGCGGGGGGAGCCGCATCCCCAGGGTCAGGCCGCGCTCTTCGAGCTTCGACTTCACTTCGCGCAAGGTGGTCTCGCCGAAGTTGCGGACCTCCAGCAACTCCTCTGGGGAGCGAATCACGAGGTCGCGGACGGTCTGGATGCCTTCGGTCTCGAGGCAGTTGGTGGCCCGCACCGACAGGTCGAGTTCGGCGAGGCTCATGTTCAGCTTGCGGTCCAGTTCGGCGTTATGGGCGTCGGCCACCGACCCGCCGCCGCCGATCTCGATGGCGCCCTCGTCCAGCGGCACCTCCGGCCCCGGCTCCGTGTACTGCACGAACGGGTTCAGGTGCTTGCGGAGAATCTTGGCCGCTTCCACAATCGCCATCTGCGGGGCGAGCGTGCCGTTGGTCCAGATCTCCATGACGAGCCGGTCGTAGTTCGTCTTCTGACCGACGCGGGTCTCCTCGATGTCGTACTTGACGCGGACCACCGGCGAGAAGCTCGAATCGACCGGGATCACCCCGACCTCGCGCTCCTTGCCCGCGTTGTCCTCGGCCGTGCGGTACCCGCGCCCGTTCTCGACCGTCATCTCCATCACGAACGGCACGTCGCTGGTCAGGGTCGCGATGTGGTGTTCGGGGTTGATGATCTGGATCGTCTCGTCGTGCTGGACGTCCACGCCGCGGACCGACCCGGCCTCGTGCTTCTGAATCCGAATGGTCTTCGGCTGGTCGGACAGGTTCTTGACGACGAGGCTCTTGACGTTCAGGATGATGTCCGTGACGTCCTCGACCACGCCGGTGATGGTCGAGATCTCGTGCTGCACGCCGTGGATCTTCACCCGCGTGATCGCGCTGCCCTCGAGCGAGGACAGCAGGATGCGGCGGATGCTGTTGCCGATGGTCATACCGAACCCCTTCTCGAAGGGCTCGGCGTGGAACTTCCCGTAGATGTCGGTGAGGGTCGAGCGGTCGGCCTGCACCCGGCTCGGCAGCTCCAACCCGCGCCAGCGAACGCGCATGATACCGTCTCCCGTGCCGTCGGCTTGCCGCCCCGCGCTCGCGACCCGAGCGGGGACGAACCAGACGGCGTTCCTGTGAAGTTGCCAGTGGCCCGCTCGCCGTTGTCGGTCGCACAACGGGAGCGGGTCACGGCGGCCGGTCGCGGGCCGCCGGTCCGAAACGGTCGGCCCCCGGTTTCTCACCGGGCACCGACCACCGATAGCTGGCGACCCGCGTTAGCGCGTCGCGATTTCGATGATGAGCTGCTCGCGGATCTCCGTGATGCGCTCGTCCACGTCCTGGCGGCTCGGCATGCGGGTCATGCGCCCTTCGGGGGCGTCCTGCGGGCCGGTCAGCTCGAGGAAGTCCGGGATGCGGACCGCGCCCTTCGCCAGCGTCTCGCGGGCCATCTTCAGGCTGCTGTCGCGGGTCTTCACCTTGATGACGTCCCCCGGCTTGACGATCATGCTCGGGATGTCGCACTTGATCCCGTTCACCAGGATGTGCCCGTGGGAGACCATCTGGCGGGCCGAGTTGCGGTTCACCGCGAACCCGAGCCGGTGGACAACGTTATCGAGCCGGCGCTCGAGAATCGAGAGCAACTGCTCGCCGGTGTTGCCGGTGGCGCGGGTCGCGAGCTGGTAGTACCGGCGGAACTGGGCCTCCAGCACGCCGTAGAACCGCTTCAGCTTCTGCTTCTCGCGGAGCCGGATGCCGTACTCGCTCGTCTTCGAGCGGCGGGCGCCGTGCATACCGGGCGGCAGCGCCTCGCGGTCGATCGCGCACTTCGTGGTGAAGCACCGGTCGCCCTTCAGGTACAGCTTCATCTGTTCCCGACGGCACATCTTGCAGACGGGGTCTGTGTTGCGAGCCATTGTGGGTGAGAGATTCATGAACCAGGGGTCGAGTGAGCCCGCGTTGCGGGCCCGTTCTCAGCGGTCAGCCCTCAGCCGTCAGTCGAAAGCCCGGCGAACCCCAGAGTCGGCTCGGGCAGCGACTAACAACAGTGTGGTCAGTGGCGTTGCGAGGCAACGGGCCACTGACCACTGAGTGCCGACCACTCGCGAAGCGACTACACGCGCCGCTTCTTGGGCGGGCGGCAGCCGTTGTGCGGGAGCGGCGTCACGTCCTCGATGGCCTTGACGTTGAGGCCCGACGCCTGCAGGGCGGTGACGGCCGACTCGCGGCCGGCGCCGGGGCCCTTCACGCGGACCTCGACTTCCTTCACGCCGAACTTCGACGCCTTGGAGGCGCACTCTTCGGCGGCCCGCTGCGCCGCGAACGGCGTACTCTTGCGGCTGCCCTTGAACCCGACCGCACCGCCCGACGAGTGGCACAGCGTGTCGCCGTTCGTGTCGGTGATGGTGATGATCGTGTTGTTGAACGTGCTCTGCACGTGCGCGACGCCGCGGCTGACGTTACGCCGCGCCTTCTTTTTCTTGCTCTTGGCCATTTGAAATTTCAGTGTTCAGTGTTCAGTAAAGCAGTACTCAGCGGGCAGTGTTCGCTTCGGAGACCTGCACGGTTCTCACCGAAAGCTCAACACCGAACACCACTACCGCATGTCCTTGACGCCCTTCTTGCCGGCGACCGTCTTCCGGACGCCCTTGCGGGTGCGGGCGTTGGTCTTGGAGCGCTGGCCGCGGACCGGCAGGTTCTTGCGGTGCCGCTCGCCGCGGTAGCTCTTGATCTCCTTGAGCCGCGCGATGTTCCCGCCCTCGACGCGGCGGAGCGGCCCCTCGACGAGGTACTCCTTGTCGAGCAGCACGGCGATCTCGGCGATCTCCTTGTCGTTCAGCTCCTTCGCTCGACGTTGGGGGTCGAGGCGGAGCTTCTCGCACACTTCCAGCGCGGTCGTCGGCCCGATCCCGCGGATGTACCGCAGCGAGATGTGGGTCGGCTTGTCCGGCGGAATGTCAACGCCTTGAATACGGGGCATGGGTAGTTTTCAGTGTTCAGTTGTCGGTGTTCAGTAAAGCAGGTTCAGACTTCGGCGCCCGGGTTCAGAGAGCCGCCCGGCTCTGGCTGAAAACCGAACACGGAAAACGGAACACTGCGCCGATTAGCCCTGCCGCTGCTTGTGCCGGGGGTCTTCGCAGATCACGCGCACGACGCCCTTCCGCTTGATCAGCTTGCACTTATCGCAGATCCGCCGCACGCTCGCACGCACCTTCATGACGCACACGCTCCAGTATTCCGATTAAGCTCCACGCGCCCGGTAAACCTTCAATCTAGCGGGTGTGTGAAAACCGACAAGTGCCGAGCGACGGATTCTGCGCCGCCGGCGGCCCCGCCGGTCACTGCGCCGCCGGGCCCGGTTCGTCGTCGAACGCCCCCTCGTCGGCCGTGATGACGACCACCCCGCTCGCGGTCAGCGCCAGTGTGTGTTCGACGTGAACGCTCGCGAGGCGGTCCCGCGTCACCACGGTCCAGTGGTCCCCGAGCGTGTCGACCTCGGCGCGGCGCATGTTCACCATCGGCTCGACCGCCAGCGTCAGTCCGGGCTCGAGGCGGAAGTCCGACGCGCGCGTCTCGCGGTCAACGTAGTTGGGCACCTGCGGGTTCTCGTGCATCGTCCGCCCGATGCCGTGCCCGACGTAGGACGTGACCACGCTGAACCCGGCCTTCTCCACGTGCTTCTGCATTTCGCTCGCCACCTGCGTCCACCACTTCCGCTTGGGGAGCAGGTCGATGGCGATCTGCAGGGTCTCCTCGCCCACCTTCAGCAGCCGCGCCTTCTCGGGCGACACCGGCCCGATGGGAACCGTGATCGCGCGGTCCGCGCACCAGCCGTTGAGCCGGCACGCGGTGTCCACCTTCAGCAGGTCGCCCTCCTTCAGCACGCGCTGCCCGGGGATGCCGTGAACCACCTGCTCGTTCACGCTCAGGCACGTCACCGCGGGGAACGGCGTCTTGCCCGGGTAGCCCTTGAACAGCGGCACCGCGTTGTGCTTCGCGTAGAACGCCTCGACCGCCTGATCGATCTCGACGGTTTTGACCCCCGGCCTGGCCATCTCGCGGCAGATGCGCAGGGCGCGCGCGACGAGCTTGCCCGCCTCGCGCATCAGCGCGATCTCGCGGGCGGACTTCAGTTCCGGCGGGCGGCTGGCGTTCGGCTTCAGCATCGGGGTAACGCGGGGTGCGGTGTTCGGGGTGCGGGGCGGCACGCGGAGAGCGAGCGCGAAACAGTCGCGGGGCCGCTGTGCGGCGCGCGCCGCGTTCCGCACTGCGCATTATACGGCCCGCCCTGCCGGCCGGAGGCGAACCGACGACCGGCCACTTGTCAGGGCGCCGCGCGGGCACCGAGCCGCGGGCGACCGGCGACCGGCGCGTATCATCGTGCGCTCCCCGCTGCCGCGTCAGGCGCTCCGCCGTCGGCGCCGAGCCCCCGCCGGTAGAGCGCCTTCAGGATGTTCGGGAAAATCACGTCCGGGTGGTCGGTCGCGGCGACGTCGTACACCAACCCCTGCCGGCGGTAGTGGCTCAGGAGCAGGTCCGTGTTCTGGTGAAACTGACCGAGCCGGCGGCGGATCGTCTCCTCCCTGTCGTCGTCGCGCACCACCAGCGGCTTGGCGCACTCGTCGCACCTGCCCGGCACCTTCGGCGGGCGCGCGACCGCGTGGAAGCACAGCCCGCACTCCGGGCACGAGCAGCACAGCCGCCCGCCGATGCGCCGCACCACCTCGTCGTCGGCGATGGTGAAGTTCAGGACCGCGTCCAACCGCAGGTATTCGAGCCGCAGCAGCGCGTCGAACGCCACCGCCTGGGCGTAGGTGCGCGGGTAGCCGTCCATCACGAACCGCTCGGCCCGGGCCGGGCCGCGGAACAGTTCCGCGACCACCTCGTTCACGATGCTGTCGGGAGCCAGCAGGCCCCGCCTGATGAGCGGCCCGACGGCGCGGCCCGTGTCGGTGCCGCGCTCGACGGCGGCGCGGAACATCGCGCCGGTGCCGATGCTCACCAGGCCGAACCGCTTCACCAGGCGCTCGGTCTGCGTACCCTTGCCGCAGCCCGGGGGTCCGACGAGCACCAAACGCATGAACCGTTCCCTTGCGAACGCGCCGGCCGCGCGGCACACCGATCCTTCACAACCCCCGTATTGTCACTCGCGACCCGAAAAAGAGAAGGGGCGAGGGGTCGCGAACACCTCCGTCCAACCGTACTCCCGCGACACGAGCGCGCAGAGCGCCGCCGCGCTCAGCCCCGCCGGGGCCGGGCGGTCGTGGAACGCGAACTCGTATCCGGCGTCGAGCAGCAGTTGAACCAGTTCGGTCGGGTCGGCGCCTTTGCTCGCCATGTAACCGGGCGCGAACTCGAAACAGATCGCGGGCCGGTCGCGCCGGACCAGGTCCCGCGCGCCGCGAAACACCGACAGCTCGTACCCCTCGACGTCGACCTTCATGACCGCGACCCGGCGCGCCCGGCCCTTCAGCTCTTCGTCGAGCGTCACCACCGGGCACTCCCCGACCAGGAACCGCTCGGGCGCCGGGGCCCCGGCCGCACCGGTTGCCACCTGATTGCCCCCGCCGTTGATCAGGTCGATGTGGAAGGTGACGGACGCGGCCCGCGCTTCGCCCGCCGCGGCGCGGTGAATGTGCAGGTGCCCGAACCCGTTGGCGTCGCGTGTCCGCTCCAGCGCGGCGATCAGGTGCGGCGCCGGCTCGAACGCATGAACCGCCCCGGTCGGCCCCGCCAGGGAGCACAGCAGCCCCGAAAAGTACCCGCAGTTCGCGCCGACATCGACCGCGACCGACCCGGGGGGGCACCAGCGGCGCAGGAACGCTTCGACGTGCGGCTCCCAGGCGCCCGTGCGCTTGATGGCACCGTACACGAACCGGTCGCACGGGTAGGCGTACACCACCGCCCCGAACGCCGTGGGCAGCGGCAGCACCGCGCGCGACTCGTACATCGCCCGCGCGATCTCGGCCGAGTTCAGGTTCTCGCTCACCTCCGGCTGAATCAGCAGGTTGAGGAACACGCCCTGCGCGCTCCACCCGGCGCGCGCGTGCTCGCGGCACAGGGCCGCGACCCGTGCGGGGCTCGCGCCGTCGCCCGACAGGACCCGGTACGCGGCTGTCAGCTCCGCTTCGGAAACGGGCGCCGGCCCCGGCGGCGGAACAACCGCCGCGATGGTCCGCGCGACCTTGCGCTTGATGCGGGCGAGAACCGACATGGGTGCTCCCTTCCGTGGGTGGGAATGGGGAGCAGTGTAACGGCGGTAGGGGGGTTGCGGGTACGTCCCAAGGGCTCCCCACCCCCCCCCCCC
>JBJSXS010000648.1:0-4012 GCA_046086545.1 Gemmata sp. | reverse complement strand
GTTCGCGCCCGCGGCTGCCCGGGTTGCACAGCCTCGGCCGATCACTTCTTGGGCGGCTCCTTCAAGCCGGACAGGAACTCGACCAGGTCGCGCAGTTCCCGGCGGGTGAGCTTCTTGTGGAGGTCGTCGGGCATCGCGCTCGGGCCGGTGCGCCGGGCGGCGATGTCCTCCACCGGGATCGTCAGCTCCTTCGCCTCGGCGGTGACCAGTTTCACCTGCTTCTTGTCCTCCGCCTTGATGATCCCCGAGACGACGCGATCATCCGTCAGCGTCAGCACGGCGGTCTCGTACCCTTTCGCGATCTTCGCGTTGGGCAGCACCACCGCTTCGAGCAGGTAGCGGCGGGTCTTCTCCTTGTCGGCCGCGAGGCCGTTCATCGCGGGGCCGACGTCGCCGCCCTGGCCGTCCAGCTTGTGGCACCGCTGGCAGTACACCGCGGCGTTGTTCAGGAAGAGCGCGCGGCCGGCGTCGGCGTCGCCCCCCTCCAGCGCGTCCGCGTGCGTCGCGAGCTTGTCGCCGTTCGGGTCGTTCGCGGCCTTCGCCTGGGCCGCGCGGTACCTGTCCACCTTCGGCTTGAGCTGCTCGTACAGCTTGAGCTTCGGCGTGTTCGCCCGCTGCTCTGCGGCGTCGAGCACGTCGAGCACCAGCGCGGGGGCGACCTTGCCGGCGGTCACCTGGTCGAGCCACTCGGAGAGGAGCTTATCCGCCTCCTCTGAGGCCCTCATTCCGCCCAGAATCGCGAAGGCGCCCTGCTTCTCGGCAACGGACGCGTTCTCGTCCCTGAGCAGAGCGGGCAAGCTCTTCATCGCGCCGGCGGGGTCGAGGCGCGATTGCACGCCGCGGCCGGCGGCGCGGAGGCGCGGCTCGTCGCTCGCAAGGGCGAATGCGGCCAGCTCCTTCGTCGCGGGGTCCTTGAGCGACTCCACCGCGAGGAGCGCGCCGGCGCGGGTCGCCACCGGGCTCTTGGGGTCCTTCACCAGCGCGACCATCGCGGGGCCGAACTCCTTGAGGTTCAGCTTCGCGACGGTCGCGGACGCTTCCTTGCGAACCACGTCCGAGCCGGTGAAGATCGCGGGGCCGACCTTCTTGAGCGCGTCGCCCGCGGTCCTCTCGTCGCGCGGCGGCAGCTCGAGCGTCAGCCCGGTGATCGGGTCGCGGCGCGGCGGCTTCGTCCAGTCGGCGAGCAGCTTGAGCGCGAACGCTCGGGCGTGGTCCGGTTCGCTCTTGTTGGCGGCGAAGGCCGCCACGCGGCTCGCGGCGTCCGGGGTGCCGAGGTGGTAGTTCGCGGCGAGGGCGCGGTAGCTGATCGCGTCCGGCATGCCGGGTTTCTCCGCGACCTTCGCGAGTTCCGGCATCGCGCCGCCGATGCGCTCGTCGCAGACCGCCCGGGCCGCCTCGGCCACGACCTTCGCGTCCGGGTCCGTCAGGAACGCGGCCACCTTATCGCTCTTGTGCTTCCGCAGCGCGAGCGCGACGCCCAGGCGCACGGGCGCCACATCGTACTTGTCCTTCGCCTGTTCCTTCGCGACGGTCCAGGCGTTGAACACGTCGATCGGGTTGCGCGCCACGTGAACGAGCCCCATCACCGCGGCGTGCCGCAGGTACGGGTCTTTGTCGCTGTTGGACCTGAGCAGATCGAACAGCGGCGCGTAGTACCCCATCTCACCCACGGGGCGGAACTGTGTCGGCCGCTGGCCGATCTTGCCGAACGCGAGCGCGGCCGCGGCCTTCACGCGGTCGTCCGGGTCGACGAACAGTTTGCCGAGCGCGTCCTGAATCTCGTTGACCCCGGGCACCGGCTCGACCTTCCCGCTGTGCCGCACGACGCTCCCGAGCTGCTCGGCCGCGGCGCGCTTCGCCTCGGCGTCCTTGTCGGTCAGACACGCGACCAGCGGCGGGAGCGCCTCGCGGTGCTGGCGCGCGACCTGCCCGAGCCCCCACACGGCGTGCAGCCGCGCGAGCCGGTCCTTCGAGCCCTTCAGCACGCCCTCGAACGCGGGCACGGCCGCGGCACCGCGCGCGGCCAACTCGAACTGTGCCTCTTGCCGCACCTGCTGATGCGGAAGCGCAAGCAGCTTCACCAGCTCGTCCACGCTCTTTTTCTCGAACCCCTCGGCGAGCAGCTTCTGCGCCTCCTTCACCTGCGGGTTCTTCATCGCCTCGGGGTCGGTGACGCGGAAGATGCGCCCGCGGTTCTGCGGCGCCCACCCGCCGATCCAGTCGGACCAGTAGAACGCGCCGTCCGGGCCGAACTCGCAGTCGGTCGGCACCAGGCCTTTGACGAACGGCTCCGGCTTCGTGATCTCGAAGCTCGCGCCCTTCGGCCTCACCGCGAGCGCCCAGATGACGCTGCTGTTCGCGTTCGAGGTGAAGTCGCACGCGAAGAAGTGGTCCTTGTACCTGTCGCTCAGCCCCAGCCCGGGGTAGTGCGTGATGCCGGCGGGGCCGTTCCCGAAGTTGGCGAGCGGCGGCACGAT
This sequence comes from Gemmata sp., assembly GCA_046086545.1. Lineage (GTDB taxonomy): Bacteria > Planctomycetota > Planctomycetia > Gemmatales > Gemmataceae > Gemmata. Next base: position 1,535 of record JBJSXS010000648.1, on the reverse strand, counting down.
CCACGCCGGCTGGCCCTCGTGCTGCGGGTGCCACAGCCTCTCCGTGTTCCACGCGCCGCGGTTCCCCTGGGGCACGCCCGGCGGGTGGTACAGCGTCTGGTACTGGAACCCGCCGCGCCACCCGCTGTCGCCCCCCTCCACGATGTGAACCCACCGCGCGCGGTCGCCGCTGTCGCAGTTGTTGTCGAACGTGAACAGGTTGCCGAAATCGTCGAACGCGATCTCCTGCGGGTTCCGCAGCCCGCTGTGAACCACTTCGAGGTTGCTGCCGTCCGGGTCGCACCGCAGCACGGCGCCGGTGTTCGGGTATTCGAGCTTCACCTTCTCTTTGGTGGTCACGCAGAACCCGCGATCACCCATACTGAAGTAGAGCTTGCCGTCCGGCCCCATGCGGAGGCCGTGCAGGTCGTGCCCGAGGTACTGTACCGTCGGCCCGAACCCGGTGAACAGCGACTGCTTCACGTCGGCCCTGTTGTCCCCCTTCGTGTCCTTCAGCAGGTACAGGTCGGGGACGCACGTCAGGTACACGTTCCCCTTGCGCGCGAGCACGCCGGCCGCGAGCCCGTCCTGCGGGCGGTTGAACCCGCCGGCGAACACCTCGCTCCTGTCGGCCCGGCCGCTGCCGGTGCTGTCCCACACGACGCGCACCTGATCGCTGTACTTCTCGAACCCCTGGTACGGCTGCTTGCCCGGGTACTGCCGGCCGTACATCTTCAGCAGGTCGTCGATGCTGCGGTTGGCGAGGTCGTCGTCGAGCCAGTACATGTGGCCGCGGGTGTCGGGCACGCCGTGGTCGAACCGGGTGGTCTCCGCGACGTACGCGCGGCCCTTCTCGTCGAAGCAGAACGCAACCGGGTTCGCCATGACCGGCGCCGCGGCCCACACGTCCACCTTGAGGTTCTTCTCGGCGAACTGCACCTGCGCGAGCGCGTCGGCCTCGCCCTTGTCTTTGGCCTTCTTGGGCTGGGCCTCTTCCGGCGGCACGGCTGACACGAGCGCGCAGACCGCGAACAGCGGCAGTGCGAGGAGGTAGCGCGGCATGGGGCAAATGCTCCAAAGGCGGGAATCCGGCGATACGTTGAGGCTACCGCAGAAGTGAGAACCCGGCAACGCCGGGTCGAATGCCGTTCCGCGGCGCGTGCCGAGTTGCTACAGTGACCCCATTCTAACGCCAGTCGTGGCGGGCCTCATCCCGGAGTCGGTTCATGCGCCCCATTCGCCCGCGCTTGCGCGCCGCGTTCACGCTCATCGAGCTGCTGGTGGTGATCGCCATCATCGCGATCCTGATCGGCCTGCTGCTGCCCGCCGTCCAGAAGGTGCGCGAGGCGGCCGCCCGCACCCAGTGCGCCAACAACCTGAAGCAGATCGGCCTCGGGTGCCACAACTACAACGACTCGGTCGGGTTCCTGCCCCCGGCGCGCATCGCGGACCACTGGGGGACGTGGGCCGTGCTGATCCTGCCGTACATCGAACAGCAGAACGGCTACAACCTGTGGGACATCAGAACCCAGTTCTACCAGCAGACGACCGCCGCC
>JBJSXS010000647.1:0-2123 GCA_046086545.1 Gemmata sp. | reverse complement strand
AGCAGCCCGCGGTCGCTCAGGTCGTCGAGCAGCGCGGAGAGGGCGCGGTCCAGGAAGGGGAGCAAGAGCACCTTCAGCATGTTGAAGTTGTTGTCGTGCGTGTCCCAGTGGCCGTTCGGCTTCGCCTCGGTGTGAATCGTGACGAACGTCACGCCCGCTTCGACCAAGTGGCGCGCGAGCAGCACACTCTGGGAGAACACGTCGCGGCCGTACTTGTCGCGGAGCTTTTCCGGCTCCTTCGAGAGGTCGAACGCGCTCTTCGCCTTGGGCGACAGCAGAAGATCGAACGCGGCGTCGCGCCGCACGTCGTGGCTCCCGGCGTCGAACGCCGCAGCCTTCGCGTCGAGTTGCTGCACGAGAGAGCGCCGGTCGCTCAGCGCGTCGAGCGTCAGGTCGCCACCGATCTTGGGCAGCCGCGGCTCGCCGGTGAGCGGCACGCTCGGGTTGTAGAAGTCCTTGTCGCTCGACGTGTCCTTGCCGCTGAAGGTGTCGGCGGTGGCGAACACCGGGTCCCACCTCGGCCCGAGGTAGCCGCCGTACGGGCCGGCCCGCCGCAACCCCTGGCTGTAACCCGGGAACGCGGGGAGCATGACGTAACCGGGCAGCTCGCGCCCGCGCCCGACCCCGAGGTACTGACACACGCTCGGCACGCTCGGGTGGTTCGTCGGGCGCGCGAAGTAGTCGGTCTGGTCCTGGCCGCCTTCGAACCCGGTCATCACGCCGTACGGGTTGTGCGAGTTGTACTTGTGGGTGACACTGCGCACGATCGCGAGCCGGTCGAGGCGGGCGGCGAGTTTGGGCAGGTGCTCGCACACCGGCACGCCGGCCAGCACGCTCTTGATGGGCTTGAACTCGCCCTTGATCTCCGCCGGCGCGTCCGGCTTCATATCGAAGGTGTCGATGTGGCTCGGCCCGCCGAACAGGTCGAGGAGGATCACGGCCTTCGCGGGAGCGCTTTTGTACGCCGCTGGAGCGAGCGGGGGGCTCGCGCCCGCTGTTCCACTCGCGAGCAGCGCGAGCGAGCCGGCGCGTAGCAAGTCGCGGCGGGTGATCCCGTCACAGGCAGCGGAAGGGTGACCGAGAACCCGGAGCATGTGGGGAGCCTTCCGGGGCGCATCGCGAGGCAGGGGGACAACTTTCGGCGGGTGCTCAGAAGATAGCGTCAACTCTAATGAGGTTCAAGCAGAAATCGCGGCACCACGGCCTCAGGCGAGAACCTCTTTCACCACCTTGCCGTGTACGTCGGTGAGCCGGTAGTCGCGGCCCTGGAACCGGAACGTCAGCTTCTCGTGGTTGAGGCCCAGCTGGTTCAGGATCGTGGCCTGCAGGTCGTGGACGTGAACCTGCTCCTCGACCACGTTGTAGCCGATCTCGTCGCTCTTGCCGTACACCTTGCCGGGTTTGAACCCGCCGCCGGCCACCCACATGGTGTACGCGTCGATGTGGTGGTCGCGTCCGATGGTCTCGCGGTTTTCGCCCATCGGGGTGCGCCCGAACTCGCCGCCCCACACAACGACGGTGCTGTCGAGCAGTCCGAGGCGCTTCAGGTCTTTGACGAGCGCCGCGCACGGCTGGTCGATCTCCTTACAGATTTTGTCGAGCGGTTTCGTCGGGTCGAGGCTGCCGCCGTGGTGGTCCCAGTCTGTGTGGTACAGCTGAATGAACCGGACGCCGCGCTGCACGAGCCGCCGCGCGAGCAGGCAGTTGGCCGCGAAACTCGGCTTGCCGACCGTGGCCCCGTACAGCTCCAGGGTCTTCTTGTCTTCCTTCGACAGGTCCATCAGTTCGGGCGCGCTGGTCTGCATCCGGTAGGCCATCTCGTAGGCCGCGATGCGGGTCTGGATCTCCGGGTCGCCGGTCGCGCCGAGCCGCAGCTTGTTGAGGTCGTTCACCGCGTCCACGAAGTCGCCCTGTTCCTTCGTGCTCACCTTCGGCGGCGGCGCGAGGTCGAGAATCGGGTTCGGGCCTTTCAGGAACGGCACGCCCTGATACACGCTCGGCAGGAAGCCGGAGCCGGACAGGGCGGCGCCGCCGCGCGGCCCGCGCGGGCCGGACTGCAGCACCACGAACCCCGGCAGGCTGTCGCTCTCGCTGCCGAGCCCGTAGGTGAGCCACGCGCCCAT
>JBJSXS010000646.1:0-5846 GCA_046086545.1 Gemmata sp. | reverse complement strand
ACGGCTGGACCTACGACCTGTGTGGGAACCTCAAGGGCGTCCCCGAGTTCGACGGCGTTCAGGGGTTCCAGCGCGCGGCCAACGGGCTTCCTCCTGTCGGTGTCGCGGAGTGGGGACCGTTCGTGTGGGTGCAACTGACGGCGCCGCGCGAACCGCTGGAGAGCTTTCTGGGCCCGATGTGTTCTTGGGCCGAACCGCGAAAAGTGTTCGACGGGCTGAAGTGGTACGCGCGCAAGAGTTACGACCTGGCCTGCAACTGGAAGGTGTACGTCGACAACTACCTCGACGGCGGATACCACGTGAACACCGTTCACCCGGCGCTCGCGGGAACGCTCGATTACACACAGTACCGGACCACCTGCGACGGCAACGCGGTGCTCCAGAGCAGCCCGACGAAGCCCGCGGGGGGAGACGCCGGCCGCACGCGAACCGGTGAGGCGGCCTACTGGTGGCTGTACCCGAACTTCATGCTGAACAGCTACGCCGGGGTGATGGACACGAACCTCGTGCTGCCGTTGGGCGCCGGCCGCTGCCGGGTGGTGTTCGACTTCTACTTCGCCGAGTCGCTCGATGACGGTTTCAAGCGGCAGAGCGTGGAAGTGGCCGAGCAGGTGCAGCGAGAGGACATCGGCGTGTGCGAGGAGGTGCAGCGCAACCTGCACAGCCGCAGCTTCACGACGGGGCGCTTCAGCGTGAAGCGCGAGAACGGCGGGCACCACTTCCACCGGAAGCTGGGACTCGCCCTGCAAGCACCACCCCGGGGTTAGCGTTCGCCCGGGACGGGCGCGGTCTCCATTCGAGGTTCGATCCGTGGGCGAAGAAGCGGCGCGGTTCCGGTCGGGCCTGGCGTTCGGGCTGATCGCGTACCTGTGGTGGGGGCTGGTGCCGCTGTACTTCGCCGCGCTCGCGCAGGCCGGCGTCCCCGCGTGGGAGATCCTCGCGCACCGGATCGTGTGGTCGCTGCACGTCATGCTGCTGCTGCTCACGGCCCTCCGAGGCTGGGGGGACGTGCTTCGCGTGCTGCGGGCGCGCAAACTGGTTCTCACGCTGCTGCTGTCGTCAACCTTCCTGGCGCTGAACTGGCTCGTCTACATCTACGCGACCGTCACCGGCCGCGTGGTGGAGGCGAGCCTCGGCTACTACATGATGCCGCTGGTGAACGCGGCCCTCGCGCCGATCTTCCTGGGTGAAAGGCTGCGCCCGGCGCAGTTCCCGGCGCTCGCGCTCGTCGCGGTCGGCGTGGCGATCCCGTTCGTGTGGAAGGGGAACTTCACCTGGATCGCGGTGGCGCTGCCGATCACGTTCGGGCTGTACGGGCTGGTGCGCAAGAAGGCCGCCGTCGAGAGCATGACGGGGCTGACCGTCGAAACGCTGCTGATGCTCCCGCCGTCGCTCGGGTTCCTGCTGTGCCTGACCGCGCTCGGCCGGAACCACATGTCACCCACCGACTGGGGGCTGAACGGGCTGATCGCGTTCAGCGGCGTGGTGACGGTCGTCCCGCTGCTGACGTACACGCTCTCGCTGCGGCGGCTCCCGCTGCTGGCGGTGAGCTTCATCCAGTTCCTGTCGCCGACGGTGCAGATGCTGATCGCGGTGCTCTGGCTGGGCGAATCCCTCACGCTGGACCGCGGCGCGGCGCTCGCGTGCGTGTGGTCCGCGGTCGTCATCTTCATATGCGACGCGCTCTACCAGGCGCGCCAGAGTCGTAGGGCGAGCCGCGGGCCGCAGCCGAGCGAGAGCGCGCAGGCGTGCGGCTCGCGGCTCACTCTCCCTACACGATGATCCTGTGCACGTCCCGCTGCGGCTCGCCGCCGGTGACGTGCACTTTACCGGCCGCGTCGATGTACACGTCCACCTCGCTTCGCGCCCCGAACTCGGGCAGGTAGATCCCGGGCTCGATGCTGAAGCAGGTGCGCGGGATGATGCGCCGGTCCTCGCGGGTCTCCAGGCCGTCGATGTGCGCCCCGTTGCCGTGGACCTCTTGCCCGATGTTGTGCCCGGTGCGGTGCGTGTAGAACTCGCCGTAGCCCGCGCGCTCGATCACCGCGCGCGTCGCGTTGTCCACCTACCAGCCGAGCAGCGGCTTGCCCGCGGCGAACGCGTCCTGAACCTTTTTGATGCCCGCGTCGCGGGCCGCGGCCACCACGCCGAACACCTTCGCGTACCGCTCGGGCACGCTCTCGCCCACGTACGCGACGCGGGTGTAGTCCGCGTACACCGCGCGCGGCCGGTTCATTTTCGCCCACAGGTCGATCAGCACCCAGGAGCCCTGCTGTACCGGGGCATCGGTCGCGAGTGCCGTGTCGAAGTGCGGGTCGCCGCTGTGCGGTCCCACGCCCACAATCGGCGGGCTGTAGGTGGTCATGCCGTTGTCGGCGAAGTGCTTCATGACGCGCGATTGCACCGCGGTTTCCATCACCCTGCCGTGCGCCCGTATTTCCGCCGCGATGAAGCCGAACGCGACGTCGTAGGCCGCGCGGCACAGGTGCGCGGCTTCGAAGTGCGACTCCTCCTGATCCGCGTCCCACACAGCTTCGAACTGCTGAACCAAGTCGCCCGAGCCGACCACAGTGCCGCCGAACGAGCGGACGAGTTCGACGGTGCCCGCGTCCACGCGCCCGATGTACGGGTTGCAGTTCCGCTCGCTGTACTCCATCGCGACCCGCGCGGCCCCGCTCACGAGTTTGCCGACCCCCGCCTCGAGGTCCTGCCACCGGCGGTACACGGTCTTTTCCGCGCCGGGCAGGTGGTCGAGCGCCGCCGGCTCGATGGCGTGTACGAGCTTTTTCGGCTCCCCGCTCGCGGGCACGAAGTAGAACCACCGGCGCGACAGCTTCTTTTCGGCGACCTGGGCGACGCGCTGCGCCAGCACGTTGAGGCCGCGGAAGTCGTACAGCAGCCAACCGTCCACGCCACACTCACGGATGGCGCGTTGCACCGCGGGCAGATCGAACATGGGTGTCTCCTGTGCGCACCTGGGGGCAATCGCTAAAGTAGTGTCACACATCTCGGATGGCGAACCGACGCACCGCGCGACCTGTTTCCACTTGCGAGCGCCGGCCCGATCCCGATAATCAACAACTCTCGCGCTGTCACCCCTGGATTCATACCACCCATGCGATACCGCACACTGCTCGCTGCGCTCTGCGCCCTCGCACCGACGGCCGCTCGCGCGGTGGATTCGGCCGACCTGAAGCCGGGACTGGTTGCGACGCACGCCGACGCGAAGGGCTCGGCGGTCACGCGCCTGGAGCCGACCGTCGCGCTTACGCTCGGCGCCAAGGGCGAAACCTCGCACCCGGCGCTCGGGCCCGGCGGGCTGACGACCTGGAAAGGTCACATCAACATCACGCGGCGCGGCACGTACACCTTCGCCGCGGTCGTGGCGGGCGGGCGCCTCAGCGTGAAGATCGGCGGCAAGGAAGTGCTCGACGCCACCGCGCCAGGAGAAGCGGCCGCCGAGAAGACGGGTCCGGAGGCGGCCCTCGAGGGCGGGGTGGAGACGTTCGAGGCTACGTTCACCCGCGGCGCCGGGGAGAGCGGCGCCCGCGTGGAACTGTTTTGGAAGGGGCCCGGGTTTATCAAGGAGCCGCTCGCGTACCAGTTCCTCGGGCACCTCGCCAAGGACCGCCCGAAGGCGTTCGCGGCCGACAGCCAGCTCGAACACGGGCGCTTCAAGTTCGAAGAACTGTCGTGCGCCAACTGCCACGCGCCGCCCGCCGACGACAAAATGGCGAAGACGCTGGCCGAGCACACCGGCCCGAGCCTGACGGACGTGGCGAAACGCGCGTACCCGGGGTGGATCTACGCGTGGCTCGGCGACCCGGCCAAGCTCCGCCCGCACACCACCATGCCGCAACTCTTCGCGAACAACGCGACCGCCGACGCCGAGCGCTACGCGGTCACGCAGTACCTCGTGTCGCTCGCCGGTGGTAAGCCGCTCGACGTGTACAAGTTCCCCGCGGCGGTGCCAAACGACATCAAACAGAGCATGGACCGCGGCCGCGTTCTCTTCAGTGTGGCCGGGTGCGCCGCGTGCCACTCCGACCCGCTGCCCAAAAAGAAGAAGGACGACGACATCGAGAAGGAGCCGCTCGCGCCGATCGACTTCGTCTACGGCCTGGGCACGCTCGGCGGGCCGACGCCGAAGTACAAGCTCGGCGGGGCCGGCAGCAAGTATCGGCCGGAGACGCTCGCCGCATACCTGCAGAACCCGCTCAAAACGAACCCGCACGGCCGAATGCCGAACCTGAACCTGAGCGGCGCCGAGGCCACGGACCTCGCGCGATTCCTGTGCCGGGTGACCGACGACAGCGTGGCGCATGAGCAGGTGCCGGCCCCGAAGGTCGCGCCCGCTGACTTGGCCCCCGCGTATTACCCGACCGCGACCGACGCGGAGAAGGACCGGTTCGCCAAGCTCAAGCCCGAGGCGCAATGGGTCGAACTCGGGGCACGCGTCGCGGTCGCCAAGGGGTGCGTGAACTGCCACGCCGTCGAACAGGCCGGCAAGGCGGTCAAGCCGTTCGCGTTCGCCGGCCGGGCCGAGTTCGCGGTGGTGAAGCAGGGCCGCGAGAGCGGGTGCTTGGGCCCTGTGCCGAACCCGGGTAAGGCGCCCGTATACGCTCTCGACCCCTCAGAGCGCGAGGCGCTCGCGGCGTTCCTGAAGGGTGGTTTCACCGGGGCCGGGTCGCCCGCGCCGGGGCACCAGGCGCGGGCCGCGCTGCGGCGGTTCAACTGCCTCAACTGCCACCAGCGAGACGGCGAGGGCGGGATCCCCACCGAACTCGCAGACCAGATGCGCCAACTGGAGAAGGCCGAGAACGCGGACGACGTGCGGCCCCCGGTGCTCACCGGCGTCGGGCACAAGACCCGGACCAGTTGGATGAGGGCGGTTCTAACGCAGGGCGGCCGCGCGCGGCCGTGGATGCAACTGCGCATGCCGCAGTACGGGGAGCAGAACGTCGGGTTCCTGCCCGAAGCCATAGCCGCCCTCGAAGGCACCACCACCGACGACAAGGTTCACGTGGTCGAGCGCACCGCGGCGAAAGTCGCGGCCGGGCGCACCATCGTCGGCAAGGGCGGGTTGGGGTGCGTGTCGTGCCACGACATCGCGGGCATCGCGAACACCGGCACCCGCGGCCCGGACCTCGCGACCATCAACCAGCGGGTCCGGTACGAGTGGTACGAGCGCTGGTTGAGCCAACCGTTGCGCATGGCCCCGGGCACGCGGATGCCGCAGGCGTTCGTGGACGGCAAATCGACCCTCTCGACCGCTTACAACGGCGACCCGCACCAGCAGGCCGAGGCGATGTGGGCGTACCTCGCGCTCGGCCCCGGCCCGGGGTTCCCGCTGCCCGACGGCCTCGAACCCCCGAAGGGGCTGGTCGTCGGGGTGAAGGACCGCGCCGAAGTGCTGCGCACGTTCATGCCGGACGCGGGCGCGAAGGCCATCGCGGTCGGTTACCCGGGCTACGTGTCGGTAGCCTTCAGCGCGGACCAGTGCCGCACGGCCTACGCGTGGAGCGGCAACTTCATCGACGCCTCGCCGGTCTGGAACAACCGCGGCGGCGCCCCCGCGAAGGTGCTCGGCCAGAAGTTCTGGACCGCGCCCGCCGGCCACCCGTGGGGGCTCACGAAGGTAGGAAGCGCCCCGCCCGATTTCATGGCCCGCGCGACGAACCCGGCGTACGGGCTATCGCTGCCGCTCGAACCGGCCCGCATCTACGACGGCCCGATGGCGGTCAGGTTCGACGGCTACGCGCTCGACAAGGACGGCCGCCCGACGTTCCGCTACCGCCTCGATGAGACCTTCAAGGGCCCGGAGCTCGCGGTCGCCGAGACCCCCG
>JBJSXS010000645.1:0-2400 GCA_046086545.1 Gemmata sp. | reverse complement strand
GCAGGTGTGGGCGACGGAACTCGGGCCCGAGCGCCCCGCCGGCTGGGGCGACGGCCCGTGTACGACGCCCACGGCCGACGGGGACCACCTCTACACCCTGACCACCTGGGGCGACCTCCACTGCGTGGAACGGGCCACGGGCAAGAAGGTCTGGAACGTCCACCTGAAGAACGACCTGCAGGGGAAGGTTCTGCACGACGGCCGGTACACCGAGTCGCCCCTCATCGACGGCGACGTCCTCGTCTGCTGCCCCGGCGGCAAGTCGGGCACGGTGGCCACGCTCGACAAGAAGACCGGCAAGGTCCTCTGGCGGAGCAAGGAGTTGAGCGACGAGGCGGTCAGTTCGTCCACCATCCTCGTCACCGCCGGCGGGGTGCGGCAGTACGTGAATTTGACGGGCAAGGGCGTGGCCGGGGTCGCCGCCAAGGACGGGCGGCTGCTGTGGAAGAGCGACATCCCCGCGGCCCACATCATGGTCGCCACCCCGGTCCACGCGGACGGCCACGTCTTCGTGACCGCCGGGTACGGCCGCGGGTGCGGCCTCCTCAAGCTGAGTGCCGACGGGGAGCGGACGAAGGCCGAGGAGGTCTACCGCAACAAGGTGATGAAGAACCACCACGGCGGGGTGGTGCTGGTGGACGGCCACCTGTACGGCCACTCGGACCCGAGCGGCTGGGTGTGCATGGATTTCAAGACCGGCAAGCTGAAGTGGGAAGAAACCGCCGCGCTCGGCAAGGGGAGCCTGACGTGTGCCGACGGACGCCTGTACTGCTACGGCGAGAAGACCGGTACGCTGGTGCTGGTCGAGGCGGACCCGACCGGATGGAAGGAGACGGGCCGGTTCACGATCCCCGAGAAGACGAAGGTCGCCCGAAAGGAGGGGCTGATCTGGACGCCCCCGGTCGTGGCCAACGGGCGGTTGTACCTCCGCGACCAGGATCTGCTGTTCTGCTACGACGTCACGGCCCCCCGGCGGCCGTGACGCCGAGGGGAAGTGAGCCGCCGCCGTCTGATCTCGCCCTCGGACGGGGTTCATGTGGACGAACTGCTCCGCCCCGCCACGCTCCCCGCCCTCGGTTGTCCGTTCCCGCCACCCGAAGCGAGACACGACATGGCCCGCTCGCCTCAGACTTGCAACTCCGCCGAACACTTCGTGGACCGCCGCGCGTTCCTCGGCACGGGGGCCGCGTTCGTGGGCGGCGTTTCCGCGCTCAACCCGCTGGCCACGCCCGCACTCGCAAAGGAGATGGCCCGCAAGCAGAAGCGGGTGCTGATGATCTTCCTGAACGGGGGCATGAGTCAGTTCGAGAGCTGGGACCCGAAGCCGGGCACCGCGACCGGCGGCCCGTTCCAGTCGGTCCAGTCCTCCATCCCGGGCTACCGCGTCTCGGAGTTGATGCCGAAGATGGCGGCCTGCCTCCACAAGCACACGGCCGTCATCCGCTCCCAACTCGCGTCCGGCGACCACAACGATTTCACCATCTTCGGTGGCAAGCCCAGGACCGGCCCGGTCCGCTACCCCAGCCTCGGGCCGATGATCGCGCGGGAGCTGGCCGACCCCAAGAGCCCGGTTCCACACCACGTCATGTTCACCAACTACCTGGGGGCCAACTTTTTCGAGAACGCCGGGTTCCTCGGGCCGACGTGGGACCCGATCAACATCACCCCGGAGAGCGTGCCGGCGAAGCCGCCGTTCTCGGTCCCCGGCTCGAAGCACCGCCTCGCCCCGCCCGCGAACAAGTTGCCCGACGGGCTGACCGACGAGGACCACCGCGAGCGCGAGGCGCTGCGGGCGGAACTGGCGAAGCGGTTCGGCACCGGCCGCGAGCGCGACGGCGTCCTGCTCAGCCACGGCGGCGCGTACGGCCGCGTCCGCGGGCTGATGGAGAGTGCCAAACTGTTCGACATCGAGCAGGAGTCGAAGAGCACGCGCGACAAGTACGGTTCGACGCCGTTCGGCCAACAGGCGCTGGTGGCCCGGCGCCTGATCGAGGCGGGCGTCCCGTACGTCCGAGTGAACCGCGGCTGGTGGGACCACCACGGCCAGAACTTCGAGTTCCACCAGGAGATGGTGCCCGAACTCGACCACGTCCTGAGCGTGCTCCTCGACGACCTGAAGGACCGGGGTCTGCTCGACGACACGCTGGTCGTCACGTTCTCCGAGATGGGGCGGACGCCCGGGATCAACAACAACAACGGCCGCGACCACTTCGCCCGAATGAGTGTGACCCTCTCGGGGTGCGGGATCAGGCCCGGCGTGGTTCACGGCAGCACCACGGCCGACGGGGGGAACATCGCGAAGGACCCGGTCAGCCTCCAGCAGTTCTTCGCGACCGTGATGAAGGCCGTCGGGATCGATCACCAGAAGGAAATCACCAACAGCGACGGCCGCCCGGTGCC
>JBJSXS010000644.1:0-2069 GCA_046086545.1 Gemmata sp. | reverse complement strand
CGCCCCGGTCGTAGAGCTTCGCGTCCGGGTGGCTCGTCACGTCGGCGGGCGCGACCTTCGGGCCGGGCCTACCCGTCTCGCCGCCCTTCCCGCCGAACCCGCCCTTGCCGCCGAACCCGCCCTTGCCGGCGCCGCCCTTGGCAACCTCGCGCGCGGGCTTGCGCTCTTCCGCGTTGAGCCAGCCGTCCTTGTTCTTGTCGAACTCGGCGACGAGTTTGCGCGGCTCGCCTTTCCCGCCGAACCCGCCCTTGCCGCCGGGCTGCGTGAACGCACTGGGCGCGCACAGAGTCATCAGACCCGCGGCAATTATCGCCGCGGGCACCGCAAACGACCGCCGGTGCATTGTGGAACCTCAATGAGATTGAACGTGTTGCGAACAATGTCCGGGTGAGCCCGAAGAGTTGCCGCGTCGGGTGCCCTCTCCCTCATAGGGGAACCGGAAGGAACCGCGCCGCGACGGCCGAACCCGATTCCGTCTCCGTTAGTCTTTTCGCCCCTCGGCCTTCCACTCGACGCCTTGCACGCCCTCCGTGCGGTTCAACTCGCTCACCAGGGCGAGCGGTGTCGCGGCTTCGCGCAGTCGCAGCGTGTAGGTCAGATCGAGCGCGGTGCCTTGCCGCACGGACGCGGCCGCAACCAGTTCGACAGCGTCCGCGAGTTTCGCGAGCGTTTGCGCCAGCGACGCGTTGGGGTCGGTCCCAATCCCGACCCGAACCACCACTGTCGTCGGCGGGACCAACTTCGTACCCAGCGCCTTGTCGCCGCTGCGGCCCCACAGCGCGAGCAGCCACGCGACCAGTCCCACAATCGGGATGCCGACCGCGGCGACCACGTACGCCCCGGCGCCGGCCGCCATGCCGACCACCACCGCGAAGATCACGAACGCGGTGTCGCGCGTGTCTTCGACAACGGTCCGGAACCGCACAATCGACAGCGCACCGACCAGGGCGAAGGCGCGTGCGATGTTGGTGCCGATAACCATGCTCACCATTCCCAGCAGGATGGCGAGCAGCACCATCGTCGCGACGAACGAAGCGGCTTGCGCGCGGGCCTTCCGCTGCGTCAGGAAGTACGCCATCCCGGCCGCGATGCCGAACGCCGCCGCCAGCCCGAGCCGCCACACGATGTCTTCGGGCGTCAGCATCGGGGCTTCCGGCACGGGGGCGTCGGTGAACGGGTTCGAGTCGCCCCCGTGCTTAGCCATTCGGCGCGGCCCCCGGCACGACCAACGCGTCGGGCGCCGCCGCCGCTCGCACCTCGGGCACAAGCCCCATCGCGCGCACGAACGTTCGGTACTTCGACACCCGGGCCTGCGCCAGTGCGAGGTCGACGACGACCCCGCGGAACAGTGCGGGCATCGTGCTGCGGAACTTCATCTCGCACACCACGAGGTCCACCAGCGGCTTTGCCGCCCCCACCTGCTCCAAGGTCCACTGGCCGATCAGCACGCCGCGGATGTTGCGGTCGAAGGTCAACCGCACCGTGCCGCCGTCGGCCGTGCCGAGGTACGCGACGCGCTCGTAGGCGATCCGGCACACCGGGCGCAGTTGCTTCTGCAAGAGGGCGCTGTGGAACCACTCGCCCGCCCACTCGCCGCTCAGCACCGGGGCCGCGAGGTCCCCGATCTCACGCGCGTCGATCCGGGCGCGGTGCTTGGACACCTTGTCCCCGTTCTTCGTCTTGCGCTCCACGAACACCGGGCCGCTGACCCCGTACCGCCGCACGCGGAACTTGTCCGCGGCGTACCCCTCGTTGCGCGAGAACACGTCGTAGGTCGGAGTGTCGGTGTAAATGCTCGTCGTCTGGTACGCGTTGCCCAGCGCGGGGTCCGCGTACGGGTCGAGCGCGAGTTTCCCGGTCACGCGGTCGACCACCGCCCGCACCTGCTCTTCGGTGAGCAGGTACTTCACCTCGTAGGCCGTCGCGTCCTCATCCCCCGGACGGAACAGTGACGGGGATTCCAGCCCCCTGGGTGCGGCCGCCGGGTGGCCCGCGGGCGACCCGAGTTCGCACTCTTTGGCGGAATCGGACAGGTCCGACATCCTCACCGCTCCTTCACCCGCTCTTCA
>JBJSXS010000643.1:0-6698 GCA_046086545.1 Gemmata sp. | reverse complement strand
GGTGAGGTGACGCACGCCGAACACCGCTTCGGACAGCTCCGTGCGCCCGGCGCCGACGAGGCCCGCCATGCCCAGGATCTCGCCGGCGCGCACGTCGAACGTGGCCGGCGTGTCGGGGCCGGTGCGGTATCGCACCCCGTTCAGGCCGAGCACCGGGGCGCCGCCGACGCCCGTGCGGTGCACCTTCGGGTAGAACTGTTTGAGGTCGCGGCCCACCATGAGCCGCACCATGTTGTCGTGCGTGATCTCGCTCTTCGCCAGTTCGCCCGCGTTCTTCCCGTCCCGCAGAACGGTTACCCGGTCCGCGACCCGCTTGACTTCCGCGAGCCGGTGCGAGATGTACAGGATCGACACGCCCGCCGCTTTGAGCGCGTCGATGACGCGGTAAAGTTGGTCGGTCTCCTTCTGCGTCAGGCTCGAGGTCGGCTCGTCCATGATGAGGAGTTGAACCTCGCTTCCGAGCGCGCGGGCGATTTCAACAAGCTGCTTCTCGCCCGGGGGTAAGCTCTCCACGCGTGCGGTCGCGCGGTCCCCCGGGAGGCCGACGCGGGCGAGCAACTCTCCCGCCCGAGCGCTCATCGTGCGCCGGTCGAGCGCGCGAAGGAACCCGCCCCGGGTGACCTCGCGCCCGAGGAACAGGTTGTCGGTGACGGTCAGGTTCTCGGCGAGGTTCAGTTCCTGGTGGATCAGGCTGACGCCGGCTGCGATGGCCTCGGCCGGCCCGGGGAACCGGATCGGTTCGCCGTTCAGCCGCACCTCGCCCGCGTCCGGGGTGTACACGCCCGCGACGATCTTCATGAGCGTGGACTTGCCGGCCCCGTTCTCGCCCACGACCGCGAGGCACTCGCCCGGTGCCAGCGCCAGCGACACGCCGTCGAGCGCCAGCACCCCGGGGAACTGCTTGCGGGCCCCGGTGATGTGCAGTCGCGGTGCGGTCATGGGAGGGTGCGTTCGTCCGGCGGCGGCGCAAGCAACAGCGAGAACTTACGCTGCCGACCGACGCCCTGTTGGGTTTTTCAGCCCCGAATGGGGCAGACGCGAAGCCCGGGGTGGGGCGCAACCGGGCGGGCGGCGGCGAGCAGCGCCCCGCACCCGCGGCGCTCGGCCGGGGTTTGCTCGCCGACCTTACATTCACCCCGGGCTAACTTCCGGTGCTTCTGCGGGGCTGAAAGCAGCCGACCAGCTCCGCCGTGCCTGCCCTTATTTCTTGAGCTTGGCGCGGAGGTCGGCCTCGAACGCCTTCACCTCGACGGCGTCGCCGCCCAGGGACGCGTCGGCCTTGCCGTCCTTTGTGACGATCCGGTACGGGATCTTCTTCACGTTGTAGTTCTTGGTGGCGAGCGCCTTGACCGACTCGTACCCGTAAGCGAACGGGTCTTGCACCACGGTGGCCTCGATCTCGCCGGCGGCGATGCCCTTGAGCGTCTCCCAGTCCTCGTCGAACCCGATGATCTTGATGTCCTTGGCCATCGACTTGGCCTTGGCGTCGTTGAGGATGGCCGGCGGGTTGTAGGCGTACAGTCCCACCATGCACAGGTTCGGCATGCCCTTGACGCGGGCCAGAACCGCGCCGGCGGTGGACTGGGCCTTCTCCGGTGCGCCGTCCTCCTTTGCGGCGCGGTCCACGAGGTGGTACTTGACGTCCTTGCCGTAGGTGCGGACTTCTAGCGCCGGGTTCTGCGGGTGAACGCCGTCGGTGCCCTTCGCGTCCTTCTCGCCCGCGAGTTCGTCGTACACGCCCTGCGTGCGGGCCTTGCCGTTGGCCGATTTGGTGTCGCCGATGAACACCGCGATGGTGCCCCCGTTGGGCAGCGCCTTCCTGATGAGCCGGCCGACGGCCTTACCGCCCTCGTAGTTGTCGATGCCGATGTAGCACTTGCGGCCAGTCTTGTCGGCATCGTTGTCCATCGTGACCAGCGGCACCTTCTTGGCGATGCGCGTGAGGTCCTCGGTCTGCCCGTCCGGGTCGATCACGCTGACCGCCATGCCGTCGAGCCCCTGCTTGGCCCACGCCTCGACGATCTCCATTTGCACCTTGGCGTTGAACGCCTTCTCCGGTTGGCGGAACTGGAGATCGACGTTGTGTTCGGCCGCGGCCTTGTTCGCGCCGGCCTCGCAGATGCTCCAAAACTCGGCGGTGCAGTTGGTGACGACGCCGATCTTCGGCTTGCCGCCGGTGGAACCGTTGTCCTTCTTGCCGCACGCCGGCACGCATGCGAGTACGACCGCGAGCGCCGCGACCACGGAGAGGCGTAGAGCAAATGACACAGGGCACCCACTTTCCAGGAGAGGGCGGGATTTCGTAAAGGGTGTTTACAAAATATCGCAGGCGCACGGAGAGGCAAGCGCGAAGCGTGTGCGTGAGGTGAATACTAGGGACGCCGGACCTGTGACCGCGAGAATGCGGGGTCAGGCACCGGAGGAAAAGCCCTCAGCAGAGGGCGCCTCGCACAGTCCGGCGCTCGGCACGTGTGGTCGGTTCGGTGTTGAGTTCGGTTGCGTACTCGCTCGTGGTCGTCTCCGCGCGCGTCGGTCTACCGGGTGACGCCACGGGGCACGAGTTGTTTCGCCAGATCACTTCTGCCAGTTCGGGACCGCGCCCGTGCCGCCCATCTGCTTGCGCAACTTCTCGCCGCGGTCGGACTGCTTCAACAGCGGTTCGACGCGGTCCAGCTCGCCCGGCTCGAACCCGGCCCCTGTGAGCAGGTCTCGCGCGGTCTTTCGCGCATCGACCTCGTCGGCCTTCGCGCCGGCGCGCGGGTGCCGCTTCTCGTGCATCGCCAGTTCCGCTTGACGCCCGAGGTCTACCGGGGTGCCGCCGCCCAGCACAGGACTGGCGCCGTGATCCGCCGACCTGATCGGGTCCACGTCGCGGCCCAACCCCTTCGCCGCGCGTCTCTCGGCGACCATCTGGCCCATTTCGGCGCACAGCACGGCCGCCAGTTCGGCGTCGGTCCTGCACTTCGCGACCAACCCCTCGCTGATGTACAGCTCCTCGGTGCCGCGGTGGAACAGCACCGACTCCTTCACCCCGACGGTGAAAATGAGCGGCTCGATGCCGGTGAACGTATTCTGTGCGATGATCTTGCGGCCCAGCGCCTCGACCCGCTCCGCGACGGGCAGCGCCGGCCTCGGCGGGTTCTTCGGGTCGAAGCTCGGCTCGTCGTCGTCCCACCCGAGCGCTTTCGAGATGGACCACTCGCCGTTGCCGGAGTGAACGCACCCGGTCGAGAGCAGCAGCGCGACACACGCGAACGACGCGGCAAGACGACACATAGCGCGACTCCGTGCGGAGGGACGCGGTCGCTGATAGCGGGTTCCGACCGAGGTGTCGAGGTGGAGTGGCGCGAGCCAGGACAGAATCACACGTACATCCACCCCTCGCGGGTGAGCCGGGGGTCGCGAGCAAGGGCGTGGTGGTCGGCCGCGCAGAACCCGCGGAGCGCCCCGGCCGCCGCGACGACCGCGTCCAGCGCGTCGCCGCCGGGGTTGCGCATTATCACCCGTCGGTGCCGGTCCCCGATCCGCACCAGCTTCTCCAGCCCGGCGAGAATGTCGTGGCGCGTGCGGAGGTGGCGCCGCGGGAGCGGCCCGCCCTTCGGGCGCTTGTAGTTCTGGTGCGGCAGCGCGTCCTTTTTCAGCACGGACGCAGGGCAGCACTCGACCACGACGCGCAACGCCCGCGGCAGCTTACGGTACTGGAACGGCAGCACCGCCGTTCGCGGGGTCGCGGCGAGCGGCCGGACCACGTCGCGCATCCCGTAAAAGGTCTGGTATATCATGCGGTAGTGGAACGCGTCGAACGGCGCCTTCGCTTCGAGGTCCGAGCGCCGCCGGCAGTGCAACCGCGTGCGGTGCAGCGCGCCGCGCATCCGCTTCGTGCGCCGGACGCACTCCAGCCCGCACTCGTAGGCCGCTCCGTCGTACCCCTCAAGGAACGCGAACTGGTCGCTCCACGGCGCGCCGGCGGGGAACAGTTCAACGGGCAGGCCGAACGGACAGTCGAAGCCCCACAGTGCCGCGTCGCTCGCGTTCACCAGTTGCACCAGCGCTGCGAGGCACGCGCCGCGCTCGGCGGTGCCGCACAGCGCGTCGAGGCGGTCGAGGGCAACCAGCGCCAGCCGCCCGCGGGCGCGCGGCTCGGTACGCGCGACCCAGATGCACCGGCCCGCTTGCTTCGCGCCCGAGAAGTCCACCCCGTATACCGACCCGAACTCCGGACCTGACATCGTCGGTTCCTTCACTCACGTTCGTTGCGGCGCACGCGGGCGTGTGGTCTAGTGTGGCACGGTCGGCCGCGTTCGGCCAACTCCGTTGCGGGGCGCGCTCAGTCGCGAAAAAGGCCGAGGAGTTCGAGTGGACCGGCGCGGGCGCCGAGAAGCTGACCCCGCACGGCGTCTCGATCACAAGAGCGTAGAGGGTACTCACGGGGGGGGCGAGTTCGGCGTGTCGTGTGCCGCGGGGGGCGAGCGACTCGTGCCGGGTGGCGTAAAGCGCGACGGCCCCGCCTCGCGTACCGGTGCAACTGCCCGATCTTCGATGTGCCGTACAAGCAGACGCTGCTGATGCACCCGGCCGAACATCCGTATGCTGCGCCGCGAGGCCGAATCGCCCAACAAGTCGGCGCCGAACTTCGAGTCGCTGCTCGGGGTGGCCTCGCAGTCGGTCGGGGCGCTGGCGACGAACTCGTTTTTCGCCCACGCCCTCTCTGTTCACGCGCCGGCCGCACTGTAGACTCGGCGCGGCCGTCGAGCGGCCGGGGGGGCGTGATCGCCAATCCGCGCCGGCCCCGAGCGAACAACAGGGCAGCGGCAGCACGCGCGTCACTTCTTCGAGTCCGTCATGGATAGCTTCGATCAGCTTTACGGCCTGCTCAAGCACTACGGGGCCGGGTTGGCGCTCGCCCTCACCTGGGTGGGCGTCGTGTTCGCGTGGTGGCGGCGCCGCGGGCAGTGGCGGCGCAAGGAGTTTCTCGGGCAGGTGAACTTCTCGCTCAACCTGTTCGGCGACACGCTCGCGATGCGCACCCTGCTCGAGGTCGAAACCAACGAGGTGTGGCCCAACGCGCACGGTGTCAAGTTGCTGCACAGCGCGGCGGTCCGCACGACCGTGGCAGACCCGTTCATCAAGTTGCCGGTGCAGGCGGACCGAGACTTCCTGCACCGCGCGGTGAAGAACGCGCTGTCGGAGTTGTGCCCGGCCGCCTTCGTCGCCACGGCCCTCGGGCACCCGGTGAAAACGGGCAAGTTCCTGTTCGCGGTCACCTGCGAGCGCTACCCCGAGATGCGCACCGTCAAGTTGCGCGTGCTGCTGGTGGAGGAGGGCACGCTCCGCGAGTGGTGCGCGCCGGGCGGCAGGGCGGACCAGCTGCCGATGTCGGAGTACTACAAAACGCGGCTCCGCACCCTGCAGGCGATGTACGCGATGGATCAGAGAGCGAAGGCCGGCGGCCCGGAGGTGCTCGGCCGCGTCGAACTCGGTGTGCCGGTGTGAGACGGGCGACCGCGGCCCGGCCGCTGGGCTGCCGGCGAGGTTCGCTTTGCCGCAGTATACCCGCGTTCGTAAACAATCCGGTGAACTCCCAGCCGCGACGCGGCCTTACTCCCTCACAGCGGACAGCAATGAGCGCGAAGCACGTTTACTTCTTCGGCGGCAGCACGGCGGACGACACCGGCCTGGACGCGAAGGGCCAGAAAGAGTTGCTCGGCGGGAAGGGCGCCAACCTCGCGGAGATGTGCCGGATCGGGATCCCGGTGCCCCCGGGGTTCACCATCACCACCGAGGTGTGCGCCAAGTACTACGAGCAGGGCAAGAAGATCCCCGACGCCGCCGTCCCCGAGATCGAGGCGGCGCTCAAGAAGGTCGAGGCCGCGTTCGGCAAGAAGTTCGGCGACCCGTCCGACCCGCTGCTCGTGAGCGTGCGCTCGGGCGCCGCCCTGTCGATGCCGGGCATGATGAACACCATTCTCAACCTCGGCCTCACCGACGCGAGCGTCGAGGGGCTGGCGAAGAAGACCGGCAACGAGCGGTTCGCCTACGACAGCTACCGCCGGCTCATCGACATGTTCGGGTCCACCGCGATGGGCCTCGAGCACGAGCACTTCGAGCACGAACTGCACTCGATGAAGGAGAAGAAGGGCGTCAAGCTCGACACCGACCTGTCCGCCGCCGACCTCAAGGAGCTGGTGAAGCGGTACAAGGCGGTTTACAAGAAGGACGTGGGCGAGGACTTCCCGCAAGACCCGAAGAAGCAACTGTTCCTCGCGGTCAACGCGGTGTTCAACTCCTGGAACGGTAACAAGGCCATCGAGTACCGCCGCATCGAGCGCATCACCGGCCTGAAGGGCACCGCGGTGAACGTGCAGGCGATGGTGTTCGGCAACATGGGCAACACCTCGGGCACCGGCGTTGCGTTCACCCGCGACCCGAACACCGGCGAGAACGTCTTCTACGGTGACTACCTCATCAACGCGCAGGGCGAGGACGTGGTGGCCGGCATCCGCACCCCGGAACCGATCGCCAAGCTCGGCGAGGACATGCCGAAGGTGTACGAGCAGCTCGTCGGCATCCGCGCGACGCTCGAGAAGCACTACAAGGAGATGCAGGACATCGAGTTCACGGTGCAGGAAGGCACCCTATACATGCTGCAAACGCGCAGCGGCAAGCGCACCGGCACCGCGGCGGTTCGCATCGCGGTC
>JBJSXS010000642.1:0-2970 GCA_046086545.1 Gemmata sp. | reverse complement strand
CGTGGTCGATGCCGAGCAGGTGCAGCACGGTGGCGTGGAAGTCGGGCCACGTCACCGGGTGCTCGGCGACCTTCCAGCCGATGTCGTCGGTCGCGCCGAACGCGGTCCCGGGCTTGCAGCCCGCGCCGGAGAGCCAGCACGTGAACGCGTACTTGTTGTGGTCGCGCCCGGTGCCGACCACGTTCCCGGCGCTCTGCGCGAACGGCGTGCGCCCGAACTCCGTCGTGAAGATCACCAGCGTATCCTTCAGCATGTCGCGCTGCTTCAGGTCTCGGAGAAGGGCCGCGATTGGTTGGTCGATGCGCGCCGCTTCGGCGCCGTGGTTCTCTTTGACGTTCTCGTGCGCGTCCCAACTGGTTCGCGGATTTCCCGCGATTGGCCCGCCGCTGTAGAGCTGCACGAACCGCACGCCCTTCTCCATTAAGCGCCGGGCGAGCAGGCACCGCTTTGCGCAGTCCGCGGTCTTCTCGTTGTCGAAGCCGTACCGCGCTTTGAGCTGCGCGGGTTCCTTGCTTAAGTCCGCGACCGCGGGGACCGCGAGCTGCATCTTCGCCGCGAGCGCGTAGCTGCTGATTCGCGCCGCGAGGTCGCGGTCGTTGCCGCTGCGCTCGAGGTGCGCCGCGTTCAGCTTTTCGAGGAGCGCCCGCGAATCGTTCTCCTCCCCCGCGGGCACGGGCTTCTCGGGGAACAGGTCGCGCACGGGGCTCGCGCCGCCGCGGAACACCACGCCCTGGTGCTGGGCGGGCAGGAACCCGCTCGCCCAGTTGCTCGCGGCCCCGTTCGCGTCGCCGCGCCCGTCGGGCAGCACCACGAACGCGGGCAGGTCGTCGGCCTCGCTGCCCAGGCCGTATGAGAGCCACGCGCCGAGGGCCGGGTAGCCGTTGAACTGGAACCCGCTGTTGAGCACGAACAGCGCCGGCGTGTGGTTCGCGCTGTCCGCGGTCATCGAGTTGATGACCGTGAGGTCGTCGGCCATCCCCGCGAGGTGCGGGAACAGCTCCGACACCCACAGGCCCGAGTTGCCGCGCCGCCTGAACTCCCAGTCGGGCTTGCGCAACAGCCCCACCTGCCCGAAAAACACGTCGGGCTTGGTGTCGCTGACGAGCGCCGTGCCGTGCCGCCGCACCAGCTCGGGCCGGTGATCGAAGCTGTCGACGTGACTCAGCCCGCCCACCAGCGAGATCTGGATCGCGCGCTTCGCCTTCGGCGCGTGGTGCGGCTTCGCGCCCGCCAGGTGGTGCAGGGCCAGCGTCGCGCCGAGCGACAGCGCCGAGCGAACGAGCTCGCGGCGGGTCGGTTGCATGGTGCCTCCCGTGATCCGGCTCACTCCGCCGCCACGAACTCGTTGCTGTTGAACAGCACCCGGCACAGCGCCTTCAGCCCGTGGTCGGCGACCAGTTTCGTTGCGAGCCTCGCCTCGTCCGGGGTCGGGTCGCGCTGGTGCGCCAGCTGCCACGCGCGCCGGACCTGTGCGGCGGCGCCGTCGGCCTCTTTCGCGACCCGCGCGGCGAACGCCTCCGACGCGCGCAGCGCGAACCCGTTGTTCCACAAGCCTAGCGCCTGGAGCGGGGTGGTGGTGACCGCGCGGCGCGGGGCCGCGGCGGCCGGGTCCGGGCAGTCGAGCGCGTCCAGCAGCCCCGGGTTCGCACCGCGGGGCGTGAAGCGGTACACGCTCCGCCGGTGGAACTCGGCCCCCGCCGGGTCGAACGGCTCGAAGTACGCGGTGCCGTTCAGGTCGCGCTGCCGGTAGTCGCTGAACCCCTTGCCTCCGACTTCGGGGTTGAGCAGCCCGCTCACGGACAGCATGGCGTCGCGCACCACTTCGCCGTCCAGGCGGCGCGGCCTGTACCGCCACAGGAGGCGGTTGTCGGCGTCCCCCGCGAGCGCGTCCTTGCGCGGCGCGGCGGCCTGGCGGTACGTGGCACTCAGCACGATGAGCTTGTGCAGCGCCTTCAGGCTGTACTTCCGCGCGCGGAACTCGGACGCGAGCCAGTCCAGCAGTTCGGGGTGCGACGGGCGCCCGCCGTTGAACCCGAAGTCGTTCGGAGTCTCGACGATGCCGGTGCCGAAGTGGTAGTGCCACACGCGGTTCACGATGACCCGCGCGAACAGCGGGTTGTCCGGGTGCGCCACCCACTCCGCGAGCCCCTTCCGGCGCTCGGCGTCGGGCGCGTCGGGCTTGAGCGAGAGGTCGGCGCCCGGCCCCCGCACGGCCGCGAGGCCCGCCGGCGCGACCACCGCCCCGGGGCTCGCGGGGTCGCCGCGGGCGAGCACGCGCGGGACGCCCGGCGGCACCGGCACGGTGACGTACGCCTTCGCGCCCGCCCCCTGCCGCAGCGCCGCCAGGCGCGCGTCGAGGGCGTCCCACCGCTTGCGGAGCGCGGCCCGTGTCTCGCGCTGGGCGGGCGCGAGTTTCGCCTCCAGTTCCGCGTCGCTCACGAACAGGCCGCCGGACCGGTACGACGCCTCCACCTCGGCCCGCGACAGCGCCCTGTCGTACAGGCGCGCGAGGCCGACGGTGCCTGCGAGCATCTTGTTCCCGCCGGCCGGCTCGTGCCGGCACCCGAACACGACTACCGCCCTGTCCGCCTTGAAGGCGACCGGGCCCTTCGAGGCGTAGCCCTTGCCGTACACCGCGCCGTTACGGTACCCGGTGACGGTGCCGTCGGCGCCGTAGGTGATCGCGACGTGAACGAACTCCTGCGCCGCGTCCCGCTCGTCGGCGCCGCCGAACGGGCGCGTGCGGGCGAAGTTGTTGCTCCCGGCCATCCACCGGCCCGGCTCGTTCTCGCCGAACACGATGGCGTCGAACTCGGCTCCGTCGGGCGTTTGCAGCGACATGACCCCGCCGCCCCGCTGCGTGAGGGTGTCGAGCCTCACCCACGCCTCGAGCGTCTTCGCACTCAAGTCGAACCCGAGTGGTGCCGTGCGCACCAGCCCCTTGCCGTCCAGCACCGCGCCATCGGCCGC
>JBJSXS010000641.1:0-3768 GCA_046086545.1 Gemmata sp. | reverse complement strand
GTTCGGGCGCGGTGCGGGCGGTTGACGCGTCGAACACCGTGTGCAGCACGGTGGCGAGCAGGTGCTCGGGCCCGTACGCCTCGCCGGCCGGGCGGCCACCCGTACGATCGGATCGGCCGACGACCTGCCCCATTTTCAAGCCGCCGCCCGCCACGAGAAGCGGGGTCAAGTTGCCCCAGTGGTCCGTCCCGGCGTCTTCCTTGTGCTTGATCGGGCTGCGCCCCATTTCCCCGGTGACGACCAGCAGGATCTGATCGCTCAGCCCGCGGTCTTTCACGTCGTCCAGGAAGGCCGCAACGGCATGGTCCATTTGGGCCCCCAGAGTGTTCATGCCGACAATCGTGCCCGGGTTGTTCATCCCGCGGCCGTGGAAATCCCAGCTCGAGTCGACCACCGTTACGAAGCCGCATCCCGCTTCGCACAGGCGCCGCGCCAGCAACAGTTCCTTGCCCAGTTGGTTCGACCACCGCGCCTGGTCGACCAGCTTCTTCCCTTGGAAAACGAAGTGCTTGCCGCCCTCGTGGTAGTCGGCCATGTCGAAGACGTGACTGGTGTCGTACCTCGCGACTACCTTGGGGTCTTCCTTGGAGAGGTCGAACGCGTCCGAGACGCCGCGCAGCAGCAGTTTGTGAGCCTGCGGCTGCAGGTCGCTGCCGCCCTCGGCCTGGCCGGCGTGCTTCAAGGTGTCGAGTTGTCGCAGCAACTGAAACCGTTCCGTAAAGCGATCGCGGGGCACCGTCAGGGTGAAATTGCCGAGCTGTTGGGCGCTGCCGTTGCGCACGAACCCCCGGTAGGAACCCCCGAGGCTGCCCGCGGCGCCGAAATCCCGCTCGAGCGTTTTCAGGCCGAAGGTGTCGGTCGGTTCGCCGAGCCGCAGGCCGGGCATCACGGCTTCCGGTATGACGACGGTGTTCATGGGCAGGCCCGTCCGGGCGCTGAGCGCTCCCGTGCCGCGCGCACACATCGCGCCCACGGTCGCGCCCGACCGGTGCCCGCCCGTCAGCACCGGGAGCGCGCTGTGCCCGCCGTTCCGCGAGGCGAAGTTCCGCACCACCGCCACGCGGTCCGCCCGCTGCGCCAGTTTCGGGAGGGTGCCGCCGAACCAGACCCCGGGAAGCTTCGTCTGCACCTCTCCGGTGCAACTGCGGTTGTTCTCCGGGACATCGCGTTTAGGGTCGAACGTCTCGATCTGAGGCGGCCCGCCGTGCAAAAACAGAAAGACGACTGACTTGTTCCGGAGGACGGTCTTCTCCGCTCCCGCCTTGGCTTTGGCGGCCAGCAAGCCCGACAACGTCAGCCCGCACAGGCTGCCGATGCGCAGGAAGTCGCGGCGGTTGGAGGCAAGACCGTGCGCAAACCGGGCGTCGGTAATGGTCAACATGCTGGTACCCCTTGATCAGGCTCGCACATTTCGACTCGGTTGCAGTTCCGCGCCTGCAACTCCGACTCAGCCTGGCAGTTCCTGGATCGGCCTCAAGGCTTTCGGGAAGCCCCGATCTGCCGGGGCCGGGCGTGGCGGGTCAGTGGTTGAACCGGAATTCCGGGCTGTTGAACAGTGCCCAGATCACTTGTCGGAGCCCTTCATCGGGCCTGTCCTTACGCTGGTCGAGGTACTCGCCGAACAACTTGTGCTCCTCGGGCGTTGCCGGGCGCGAGAGGACGGCCCAGGTGGCCTCGTCGATTTGTCGCCGCGCGTCCGGCAGCTTGCGGAGCACCGGGATCAGCTTGCTGCCCATCGCCTTGAGAATGTTCTCGTCGTTGCTCAGTTTGAGCGGCTCGTCGATGCCGACCTGGAAATCGTCGAACGGCTGCTCAACGAAGGGGAATGTGCCGCCTCCCCTCTCAACATCAGCGAGCTTCTTGAGCCGCACCTCGGCAGGGTCGTCCGGCTTGAAGACGTCGGGCTGATTGGCGATGTGATAGGACATGCCCCACTGCGCCGGGGTGAGCGGGCGGGTCGGGGCGAACGCGAAGAGATCCTTCGCTGGCGGAGTGCCCCTCCACTCACTCGACCGCGCATAAGCCCGGCTGCCGACGAGGCCGGTGATTAAACGCTTGAGATCGTACTTGTGGGTGATGAGATCCCGCGCCAGCCAGTTCAACAACTCCGGATGGCTGGGGCCATTCTCCGCGTGCATCTGGTCCACGCGCATCACCAGGCCGTAGCCGTAGAACCGAAACCAGAGGCGGTTGACGATGGACCGCGCGAACATTTCGCGATTGGCTTCGTCGAGTGCGATCTCAGCCAGTCGTTTGCGGGCGCTGTGCTTCGGTGCGGGCGGCAGCTCCTTGGCTTTCGCGTACTCCTTGGCTTTCTCCTGAATGAGCTTCGTTTCCTCTGCGATTGCCGCAACGAGCTCCCGCTCGGGCAGGTCGGACACCTCGCCCCTGGTTCCCGACAGGAACATCATCGAGACCTTCCGCGTTTCCCCCGTCTTGGCCTTGAAGTCTGCCACCTTGACGTACTGGCGTTCGAGCAGCCTTCCTTGAAAGTCGTAGCTGTAGCCGAAGAACGCCTTCATGCCGAAGAAGTAGTCCTGGGTCAGCCCTTTGATCTCCGGGTGGCGGTGGCACTGGGCGCAGGTGATGTTCAGCCCGAAGAAGATGCTGCTCACGTCGCGCGTCAGGGCATCGCCGTCCTTCAACCGCTTGAGCACGAAGTCGTCGGCCCTCGCTTTGGCCGGCGCACCGGGCTTGGCCGGTTCGGAGACACCGAGCAGGTCGCGAAACATGGCATCCCACGGCCGGTTCGCCTGAAACGCCTCCAGGAGGTAAGGCTGGAGGCTCGTCGCGTCGGTGTTTCGATTGCGGAGCAGGACGTCGAACTCGTTGGCGTTGTGGCGGGCGAATCCCGGGGACGATACCAGAGACTCGATCAACTTGCCCCGGTCCAGCGGCTGACCGGCGAACTGGCGGGCTTCGACCGCGGTGGGAATCCGCCCGATGAGGTCGAGGTACAGCCGACGCACCACCGTGGCGTCGGCCGCGGGCGGCGCGGGCTTGACCTTGGCCTGTTGGAGCTTGGCGTCGATGTAATGGTCGATGACCTCGCCGATCGGTCGGTCGAGGGGTAACAGCTCTTGCGCCGTCGCGTCGAGCGGCAATCCCAGGAGAACGCCGGCGATGATCCAGGGGGAACACGTTTTCATGATGAAGTTCCCGAGCGGGTGGGAGGGGATCGTCACGCGGGGATTTCCCATTTGAGCGCTTTGCCGCTACCGACCGTGTAGAACGCGTCCGCCGCTTCGTTGACGGCCAGGTCATAGGTGGGGGTGGTGGCGGGGGCCTCTTTGATGACGCGTGGCTTGGCCGGGTCCAAGAAGCACAGGGTGCCGTTCGCGAAGGGAGCGACCAGAATCCAGGACGACTGCGGGTGCCAGTACATCGACTCGAACTGCCCGCTCGCCTTCTGCTCGTAGGATTTCTGTCCCGTCTGCCAGTCGAAGATTTGCACCAACCCGGGCCCGGCGATGACGAACAGTTCGCCGGCGCGTTCCTTCCCGGCCAAGGCCAGTGACTTGCCGTCGGGCGAAAACGCCAGGCAGCAAATGCGCGACGCGGAGAGATAGCCCCCCTGCGAAATCCCGAGGTAACTGGGGGCTTCGAATCGCGCGGCCTCTCGCCCGCTCTCCGTCTCCCAAACGATCACCCGGGCCGCGTCGTCCGCGGCGGCGACGTGCCGGCCGTCCGGCGAGATCGCACAGGAAAAGATCTTGTTGGGGTTGTCGTACTTGGGCACCCTCGCATCGAATCCGGTCAGCATTCGAA
>JBJSXS010000640.1:0-5373 GCA_046086545.1 Gemmata sp. | reverse complement strand
CGACCCGACCGGCAACTCTGGTTGACTCTCGGTGTCTAGATCGGCTGGCCAAGGGGCGGTACTTCAACGCGACCCGGGAACCCCGGCGTGTTGAGTCCGCGAGTAGCTAAGATGTACCGGGGCGGGCACGCGCGATAGCTCCGCAGGTGGAAATATGTACCATGTCGCAAACGGTCGCGGTTCTCGGTAGTGGTGGGTGGGGTACTGCGGTCGCGCTGCTTCTTGCGCACGGCCCGCGCCACCGGGTGCGGCTGTGGAGCGCCCACCCGGCGAACGCCGCCAAACTCGCGGCCGAGCGCTCGAACGCGCGCCTGCTCCCGGGGGCGAACTTCCCCGACGCCCTCGAGGTAACCGGCGACGCGCGCGACGCGGTGAGCGGGGCCGACCTGTGGGTCAGCGCGATCCCGACCACCTACCTGCGCGCCACGCTGGGCCCGTTCGCGGCGCTCCGGGCCGCGGACGTGCCGGTCGTGAGTCTCACGAAGGGGCTGGAGGTGTCCACCTTCCAGCGCCCGTCGGAGATCATCTCCGGGGTGCTCGGCACCGACAACATCGCGGTGCTGAGCGGCCCGAGCCACGCGGAAGAGGTCGCGGCCGGGATGCCGACGTCCGTGGTGGTGGCCGCCAACGACGGCGGGCTGGCGGCGCGGGTCCAGCGCACGTTCGGCACCGACCGGTTCCGCGTGTACACGAACAACGACCTCGCGGGCGTCGAACTCGCGGGCGCGCTGAAGAACGTGATCGGCATCGCCGCGGGCGTGTGCGACGGCCTCGGGTTCGGCGACAACGCGAAGGCCGCCCTGCTCACGCGCGGGCTGGTCGAGATGACCCGGTTCGGAATCGCGCACGGCGCCGAGCAGGCCACGTTCAACGGCCTCGCCGGGATCGGCGACCTGATGACGACGTGCTTCAGCCCGCACGGGCGGAACCGGCGGATCGGCCACCGCCTGGGCCGGGGCGAACCGCTCGCGGACGTGCTCGCGGGGCCGCAGGTCGCGGAGGGCGTGCTCACCAGCAAGAGCGTGTTCGAGCGCGCCGCGCGCAGCGGGATCGAGGCGCCGATCATGACCGGCGTGTACGAGATGCTGCACACCGGCAAATCGCCCCGGGCGGTCGTGCAAGACCTGATGACCCGAAGCCCGAAGCACGAGAGGGTGTGATGCTGGCGGTCGCGTTCAAAGAGTGGGCGGTGATCTGCGCGGAGCTGGCCGCGGGGCGCCAGTCGGTGATCCTGCGCAAAGGCGGCATCGCGGAAGAGAGCGGCGCGTTCAGGCCCGAGCACTCCGAGTTCCTGCTGTACCCGACGTACTTCCACGAACACAAGAACGGCATCAAGTCCGCCCTGCTGCCGGCGCTCGAAGCGGCGGAGGCGGTGAAGCCGCCCGCGGGCCACGTACGCTTCTCGCACTTCGTGAAAGTCGATTCGGTGTCGCGCGTCTCGGCGCTCGCGGACGCGCTCGCGCTCGACCACCTGCACGCGTGGGCGCCGGAACTGGTGGCGCAGCGATTCCACTACCGCGCGCCGGGCCTGTACGTGCTGCGCGTGCGCGCGTTCCGGCTGCCGGAGCCGGTGCAGGTGATCGAGCGCCCGGGGTACGCGGGGTGCAAGACGTGGGTGCCGCTCGACGCGCCGGTGCGCACCGACGGCGCAACGGAGGTCGCGCGTGGCTGAACCGAAAGTGGCCCTGGTGACCGGCAGCGGCAAAAAGCGGGTGGGCTCGCACGTCGCGGACCTGCTCGCGGGCCGCGGGCACGCCGTCGCGGTGCATTACAACACGTCCGCGGGCGAGGCCCGCGAAACGGCCCAGGCGCTCGAAGCGCGATTCGGGGTGGGCGCGTTCCCGGTCCAGGCGAACCTCGGCGACGAGGCCGCCGTGAGGCGCATGGTGGGCGAGGTGCTCGCCCGGTTCGGGCACATCGACGTGCTGGTGAACTGCGCCGCGGTCTGGAACCGCAAAGCACTTGAGGACGTGACGGCGGCGGACGTGCGCGAGCACCTCGACGCGAACCTGCTCGGCACGTTCCTCACCTGTCAGCACGCGGGGCTTGCGATGGTGAAGCAGGCGCGCGGCGGGTGCATCGTGAACGTGGGCGACTGGGCCGACGTGCGCCCGTACAGGGACTACGCCGCGTACTTCCCGAGCAAGGCCGCGATTCCCGGCCTCACGCGGGTGTTCGCGGTCGAGTTGGGCACGCGCAACCCGCGGGTGCGGGTGAACGCGGTGCTGCCCGGGCCGGTGATGCTCCCGCCGGAGGTCGCCGGCGCGGAGCGCGAGGCGGCGATCGCCGGCACCCTGGTGAAGCGCGAGGGCGGTCCGGAACACGTCGCGCGGGCGGTGCTGCACTTCGTCGAGAACGACTTCGTGACCGGCGCGTGCCTCCCGGTGGACGGCGGGCGCAGCGTGTTCGCCCACGGCGGCTGAGGTGGCCCGGCAGCGCTACCCGACGGTCACCATCGCCTTGTGCGCGTCGGGGATGAGCAGCACCCGCCCGGTTGTGGTGTCGATGAGCCGCTGCGCCTCGGACGGCGTCAAGATCGGCGTGGCGAACAGGGATTCGGCCACCTCGTCCGGGTAGCCGCTGGCGAGGAACAGGCTCGCGGCCCGCGCCGCGTACACCCACAGGCTCGCGGCGGCCCAGTCCTCGGGCTTCTCCTTCGCGAGCAGCTTCTTCGCCCCCTCGGGGCCGTCGAGCGCGCGCAGCAACTCCGCGCCGGGGCCGAGCGGGGGCGCCGCGGCGGTCAGCAGCGCGACGCGCCCGCCCTTCTTGACCGCGCGCGCCGCGGTCGCGGCCGCTTGCGCCAGGTGCGCGAAGGCGATGCGGCCCGGCGCACCGCTCACGGACGCGACGACCGTGTCCGCCTCCGCGTCGATGGTGCCGCGCCAGCGCGCGTCCTGCCCCCGGATGCCCTCCGCCCCGCCGTCGAACAGGCCGGCGACAACGTCCTGGACGGTGTCCCCTTCCCCCTCGATCACCTGCACAAAAAAGGGAGTGCCGAGCAGCCACGCGACTTCCGCGGCCTCGGTGTCGCGGGCGCCGTCCGGCGCCGCGGAGCTGAACCGGTCCGCGAACGCGGCCCTGGTCTCGGCGTTCGACAGCGCCGGGAACAGCGCGTGCTCGGCGCCCGCGTAGCCGGTGTGCGGGTCGAACCGACGGCCGGTCAGCGCGACGGTGAAATCCGCTTCCGCAACGCTCCGGTTCAGGTACACGCGGCGCCCGGCCTTCGTGGTCGCGATGTACATGCACCTCTGCACGTTCGCCGGGTCGTGCGTCTCCGCGGTCACGTCCTCGAGCTCTTCGGGCAGGGCGTCGATCCAGTCCTGCGCGGCCCCGGGCGGCGAGACGACCGTAACGGCGCCCAGCGACACGCCCGCGCTCGCGATGTGCGTCAGCACCTCCGCGAGCAGCGCCGCGACGTGCGGCAGCGCCGGGTCGAGGACCACCGCGACGCGGTCATCCGGCTTCATCGCGCGGCGCAGCGGCTCGAAGTGGAACGGCCGTTCCAGGGCCGCGCGCACCAGTTCCGCGGGCGCGGCCGCGGGCGCGCCGACGGCCGCGCGGTTGAGCTTCACGGCCCGCCCGAAAGGCACGGAGAGGCGCCACGGCTCGGAGCCGACGATCAGTTCGGTAACTTCGGGCATGCGGGGGTCCTCGCGGTGCGTTACCGAATTATACGCTCGCGCACCCGAAGTGCCCCCGGCGTAGAATGGGGTGTCACGTCATCGGAGAGCCACAATGGGCCGAACCGCTCCGCCCCTGAAGGGCAGGCTGTTTGTCGGCGGCGAATGGACCGCCGCACGCGACGACTTCGCCGACCTGGACCCGGCGAACCTTAACGAGGTCGTGGGCACGTTTCCGCACGCGACTTCGGAAGAAGTGGGCGCCGCGGTGGGCGCCGCGCGGGCCGCGTTCCCGGCGTGGCGCCGCACGTCGCGCGTCCTGCGAGCGGAGGCGTTTGACCGCCTGGCGCAGCTCATCAAGCGCGACACCGATTCGCTCGCGGAGTTGATGGCCCGCGAGTGCGGCAAGAACATCACCGAGTGCCGGGCGGAGGTGGTCGAAGGGCTGCACATGGTGCAGTGGGTGTTCGGCTCCGGGCGCGCGGGCGTGTGCGGCGAAGTGGTCGCGTCGGAAATCGCCGACAAGGACGCGTTCACGCGGCGCAGACCGTGGGGCGTGGTCGCGGTGGTGACCCCGTGGAACTTCCCGTTCGCCGTGCCGCTGTGGATGCTCGGGCCGTCGCTCCTCGAAGGCAACACCTGCGTCTTCAAGCCGAGTGAGGAGACCCCCGGGATCGCGCAGCGGTTGGTGGAAATGTTCGCGGAAGCCGGGTTCCCCGGCGGCACGTTGAACCTCGTTCAGGGCGCCGGGCCGGTGGGCGAAGCGCTGGTGACGAACCCGGGGGTGAACGTCGTGTGCTTCACCGGCAGTTACGCGGTGGGCGAGCGCATTCAGCGGGTGTCGGCGACGATCCCGAACCGCATCGTCGCGGCCGAAATGGGCGGCAAGAACGCGGTGATCGTGTGCGACGACGCCCGGTTCGATCTCGCGGTGGGCGCGGGCATCCTGAGCGCCTTCAAGACCACCGGGCAGCGGTGCGTCTCGGCGAGCCGCATCATCGTCCACCAGGAGGTCTTCAACCGATACGTCGAGGCGTTCGCGGCGGCGGTGAAGCGCCTCCGGTTCGGCGACCCGCTCGACCCCGCGAACTTCGCCGGCCCGCTGATCAACCGCAAGGGCGTCGAGAAGGTGCTGAGGTACAACGCACTCGCGGCGCAGGAAGCCACGGACGTGATTTACCCCGGCGGCGAAATCGAGCCGGTCGCGGGCGCGAAGGGGTGCTACCTCTCGCCGTGCGTGTACGCGATGAACCACGCGCCGAAGTCGCGCGTCCTTCACGAAGAGGTGTTCGGGCCGCACGTGGCTCTCATCCCGTACCGCACGGATGAGGAGGCGGCGGCGATTTACAACGACACCGACTACGGGCTGTCGATGGCGGTCATCACCGAGAGCTACCGGCGGATGAAGTTCTTCCGCGACGAGTGCGAGTACGGCATGGGGTACGCGAACCTGCCGAGCATCGGCGCCGAAGTGCATCTGCCGTTCGGCGGCGTGAAGAAGAGCGGCAACGGCCGCCCGAGCGCCGCTGCGCTGATCGAAGCGGTCACGCACAAGACCGCGTGGACCGTGAACCACGGCACGGACATCAAGATGGCCCAGGGGCTGACGACGGCGATCGACGGGGGGCCGGCATGAGGCGAACGGCCGGTGTCAGCCGGCCGGTGAGACCCAGGGCCATCTCGGAACGCTTCGCTCTCACCGGCCAGCTGACACCGGCCGTTCGCCAGGCGACCGCCCCCCTGTCTTCGTTCG
>JBJSXS010000639.1:0-3448 GCA_046086545.1 Gemmata sp. | reverse complement strand
GCTGATGTGCCACCTGCCGATGCCGTTGGTGATGGTGTCTGCACTGACCGAGCGGAACTGCGACACCACGTTCCGGGCGATCGAACTCGGCGCGGTCGACTTCGTCACCAAGCCGAAACTGGACATGCGGTCGGGCACGCTGGGGCTGGCCGACGAGATTGCAGCAAAGGTGCGGGCCGCCGGGCAGGCGCGGCCGCAGGCCCGCCGGTTGCGGCCGCAGGCGCGGGCCGCCGGCGGCGGGTTCAACGCCACGCACAAGGTGCTGGCGGTGGGTGCGAGTACCGGTGGGTGCGAGGCCCTGGTCGAGGTGCTCGGCCGGCTCCCGGCCGACGCCCCGGCAACGGTCGCTGTCATTCACATGCCGGAGGGGTTCACCCGGTCGTTCGCTGCCCGGCTCGATAAAGCCTGTGCGGTACGGGTGTCCGAGGCGACGGACGGAGACCGGGTCGTGCCCGGGCACGTGCTGCTGGCCCCGGGCAACTTCCACATGAGCGTGGTGCGGAGCGGGGCGGCGGTGTCGGTCCGGCTGTCGAGCGGGCCGCCGGTCAACCGGCACC
Source organism: Gemmata sp. (assembly GCA_046086545.1). GTDB lineage: Bacteria > Planctomycetota > Planctomycetia > Gemmatales > Gemmataceae > Gemmata. The sequence continues at coordinate 2,891 of JBJSXS010000639.1, read as the reverse complement.
GCCCGTCAGTGGACGTGCTGTTCGAATCCTGTGCCCGGGAACTCGGGCCGAACTGCGCCGGGGCGATCCTGACCGGGATGGGCGACGACGGCGCGCGCGGCCTTCTGGCGATGCGCCGGGCCGGCGCGCGGACCGTCGCCCAGGATGAGGCGACGTGCGTGGTGTTCGGGATGCCGAAGGAGGCGATCGCACTGGGCGCGGCCGACGAGGTCGCGCCTCTGGATCGCGTCGCCGACCGGCTGCTGCGGGCGGTTTCGGACTGACGGAGCGACTGGCCCGGGGGGGCAAATCGGCCCGCCCGGCTTCGATGATGGTTCTTAATCGGGTTTGGACGCGGCCCCGCCCAAACCTTCTCCCAAAAACCGGAGGACAAGCGATGACGGTAACGATCCGCGCCATGGTGATCGACGACTCGCGGGTGATGCGAAACATGGTGATGAACGCGCTGAAGCAGGCTTGCCTGGCGCCGTTCGAGTTCACCGAAGCGGTGGACGGGGCCGACGCGCTGGCCAAGTTCAACCCGGCCAACGTGGACATGTGCTTCGTGGATTGGAACATGCCGAACATGACCGGCGTGGAGTTCGTCAAGAAGGCGCGAGCCACCGGCGGCGCGTTTCACATCCCGATGGTAATGGTGACCAGCGAGCAGACGGTTTCCAAGATCGAGGAGGCGCTCAACCAGGCCGGTGCCGACGCCTACGTTTGCAAGCCGTTCACGCCCGACGACATGAAGATCAAGCTGGACAAGGTGATCAACAAGGTGCTCAAGGCGAAGACCCCGGCGGACAAGCAGGGTGGGTTCTTCTCGAACCTGTTCAACTGACCTCACACCCCGGACTACTGGAGGATCGCACCGTGCACGACCTTGCTGCCCCTCCCGGGGCCCCTGCCTTCCCGGCCGTCCTCGGCGACGCCGTTCGGGACGCGGCCGACGACTTCTTCCGCGCCACGTGCGGGCTGAAGTACGCAGAACAGCCCGACCGGGCGTCCGAGGCCGCCGCCGGCATCATGAGCACCATCTCGTTCGTGGGTGACCAGCCGTGGTCGTTCTCGCTGGTGCTCCCGGACTGCACCGCGGTTGCCATGGCCCGAGCGTTCGCCGGGTTCGACATCCCGGCAGACAGCACGGACATGGGTGACGTGATCGGCGAAGTGGTGAACGTCATCGCCGGTGGCATTTGCGCCCGGCTGGAAGCGAAGGGCATCAAGACGCAAATGTCGCTGCCCATGGTCGTTCGGGGCGAGAACGTCTCGGTGATGGTGCCCTCGGGGGCTTCCACCAAGCACCTGGAGTTCGTTGGGCCCAACGGCCCGTGTTGGTTCAGCCTCGTCAAGTCCCGTACTGCCGGGGTCAAGCGCTGACCATAACTCGGAGGCTCCGCCCGTGACCGCTCCGCTGCTCGTTCTTGTGTTACAGACCGCGGTCGTTGCGGTAACAGTGTTGTTCGCCGCTTCGATGGTCGCGTTGGCATCGGGGCGGCGGAAACTGCACGGCCGGCTGAACACCGCGTTCTTTGCCCTCACGGTGGGCGCCGTGCTCGGGCTTGAGATCGTGGTGCGGGTGGTCTGGCCGGGGTTGTCGGCCGAGTTCTTCGACCCGGCCGGACCGTACCGTGCGCCGCTGCTGGTTCACCTGTGGTTCTCGGTCCCGGCGGCGGTCGTGTTGGGGCTCATGATGTACACCGGTCGCTACCGCCGCGGGCGGGCACACCGGGCACTGTCAACGCTGTTCGTACTGCTCTGGATCGGTACGTTCGTGACCGGGGTGTTTTACCTGCCGAACTCAGCCCATCCGACGCCCTACGCGGCTCGCTGACCGCACGGCTTGCCCGACACGTTCGCATTCCGGGCCTGTGCCAGTTTTGGAACGGCGGGGAAGAATCGGTTTCAGCCGCCGTTACCACTTTCGCGCCGCGGTATAAATCGCTGGCGTTTTTTGACTGTTTCTGATTTCTTTCGGACCAAAACGCCACATCGCGTTCTTTCCCATTCTACATCTCGGTCAGTGAGGGGTCATTGACCCTCAGAACTTAATCCGACTGACCCAGGAGCACTTTCACATGGCTTTGAATGCCCTCTTCGTCGGTGCCAGCGCTCTGACGGCCAACTCGACCGCCCTGGACATCGTCGGCAACAACATTGCGAACCTGAACACAACCGGTTTCAAATCGCAGCGGACGCTGTTCAAGGACATGCTGTACCAAACCACCAACCCGGGCAGCGGCGCCACGGCGACCGGCGGCGGCACCAACCCGATCCAGCTCGGGTTCGGCGTCGGGATCGGGTCGGTTGACTCGGTGTTCCAGCAGGGCACCCTGAACCCGACCGGTCGTAACCTCGACGCCGGCATTCAAGGGACCGGGTTCTTCGTCATCTCCCAGGGCGGCCGAAACGTCTACACCAGGGCCGGGTCTTTCAGCGTTGACTCGAACGGGTTTCTGGTCGATCCGAGTTCCGGGGGCCGCGTCCAGCGGGCGGGCGTGGTGGGTGAAGCGACTCCGACCACGCCCGGCTTCCAGGTGTCTGGCTCGAGCGACATTCGCATCCCGCTCGGCGCCGGCATCGCCGGTGTGCCCACGAGTACCATCAACTACAAGGGCAACCTGAGCAGTTCGCTTCAGGTCGGACAGAGCGCTTCGACCGGTATCCAGGTGTACGACTCGCAGAGCACCCCTCGCGCGCTGACGGTGACGTTCACCAAAACGGCGGCCAACACGTTCGACGTTACGGCGACGGTCAGCGGCGGCACCGCGACCATCGCCGCCTCGACGGTCACCTTCGACACGAACGGGTTCCTGTCCTCACCTGCAACCCTGTCGGTGGCTATCAGCGGTATCCCCGGTGCGGCCGCGCAGACGGTCACCATGAACCTCGGCACCCCGGGCCAGTCG
>JBJSXS010000638.1:0-12551 GCA_046086545.1 Gemmata sp. | reverse complement strand
TGCTCGCGGAACGAGTGCGGCACCCCCGCGGGTCCGTACAGTTCGCGCTCAAGTTCGCCGCGGAGTGGCCCGAGATCGAACTTCGCGTGACTCCCCTGTAGGAGCGACATCGCGAGGTAGACGTACCGCGTGTGGCAGTAGAACCGTATCGGATGTACCGGCATGTGCTTCGGCAGCAGCGCGAGTTCGGGCACCAGCGGGCGCAGGCCCTCGCGGCCGTACAGCCCGAAGAGCGTTAGCCAGAACTTACCCCACGTCGGTACCGCCAGCACGCCCCCAGATTGCGCGTGTAGCCACGCACGGGCGCGCACCGCGATCGGGTGTTCGGCCGGCGCGCCAAGGCACCGCAGCGCGACATAAACCAGAGCCGTGACGAACACCGACCCGGAGTGTTCGGGGTGCAGCCCCCACGCGCCGGCGGGGGTCTGCGTGAACGCGAAGTGGCAGAAGATCTTCGCCGCGTCTTCGTCCGAGAACGGCAGGCCGACGACGTGTCGCGTGAGCGCGACTTGCGCCGTCACCACCGGGCACCAAATCATCTCACCTTCCCAGCACCCGTCGGGTTGCTGGAGCGCCAGGAGGTGTTGGGCCGCGCGACGGGCCGCTCCGGAAGTGGCGGGTGAGTGCATCAGTTGCTGAGAACTTCGCGGGCGAACCATCCGGCCCAGCTCGCGAACCCGCCGAGGGCGCCCGCGGTGTACCCGAGCGGGCGCCGCACCGACCCGGCCGCGACCTGCCTGGAGGCGGCGACGAGCAGGCGCGCGAACGTCACCCCGAGCGCGGCCCGGCGCGTCTCGCGCACCGCCAGGAGACGCATCGTGTCGTGGCGCGCCGCGGCCGATGTGCGCCAGGTGCAGTACACCGCCTCGCGCAGTTCGGTGCTGCCCGCGTCCGCACCGACGAACAGGTCGTAAAGGCCCATCGACAGCAGTTCCGGCACGCGCCCGCCCGCGCGTCGCGCGGCCGCGTACTCCTCCACGGACTTGGACCGCACGAGCGTCACCGCGTCGGTGAACCCGACCGACATGCCGACCGCGCACAGCGGGTGGCAGTGACCGACCGAGTCTCCGACGAGCGCGATCCCGTTCCGCCCGTAGTGCTGCCGGCGGCGCCACTGGTTGGCCGCGACCGCGGGCGGGGCGGTCGCGAGCGCGCCGGCGCACGCGTCGGCCAGCGCCCGCGGCAGAGTCGGCCGGTAGGCGGTCAGCAGTTCGGCCGGGTCACGCACCCAGGCCACGCGGTCGGCCGGCACGTCGAAGCACACCCGCGCGTGCCGGTCGTCAACGCGGAACGCGAGCACGGGGCCGGGGCCGCCGAGGAACACGTTGCCGAAGTCAGCGAACGGCAGTATGGCGGCGTCGATGAGTACGCCAGCCATGTACGACACCGGTTGCGGTGCCCCGGCGTGTCCGAGCGCCTGTCGCACGACCGACTGGCGCCCGTCAGCGCCGACGATAAGGCCCGCTGCGACTTCGAGCCCGTGCGCGCGGCCCGGAGCGGCAACGGTCAGTCGCCCCCGGGCGACGTCCGTCACGCGATGCCCGGCAAGAGTGGTCACATTCGGGTAGCGCGCAAGCGTGCTGTGGATCGCGTCGATAAGGAGGTGGTGCTGACAGCCGACCGCAAGCTCGCCGCCAACGTACGGCAGCACGATCGGGTCGGACCCCTTGGGAAAGATCGCGAACCCGCGACCGGGCGAGTGCGGGGTCTGCTCCTCGACCAGATCAACTCCGAGGTCCGCGAGGATGCCGGCGCCGGTCGGGTGCAGCCACTCGCCGCCGAGCCGCTGGCTCTGGGTGCGGGCGTCGATGAGGCAGACGCGGGCGCCGGCGCGGGCAAACGCGAGAGCGGTGGCAGCGCCGACGGTACCCCCGCCGACGACCGCGACATCCGCCGATAGGCGCGCGGGCAGTGCGGAACTGTCAGTACCAGAATGGTGCATGAGACCGTCTCTGGCGGTTGCGGTTGGGCGCAATCCTGTCGTCGCGGTGGCACTGATGTTATCGCACAACGGGCGCGCGGCGACCACCCCAACCGCCCCGCTATTTGCCGGGCTTCAGTGAGGACTCGAAAAACCGATACAGCACCTCGTTTGACTCGGCGTTGGGCGAGTGTTCCTTCCGGTTGGTCATTGCCACGCGGTTCCCGACACCGAGCAGTTTGTTCACCGCGATGGCGTGGTTGAGCGCCTTCCAGCGCTCGGGTTGGTCCTCCGCGCCGCCGCTCACGAGGAAAGGGCGAGGGCAGATCAGCGCGTGAAGTTCGGTGAGATCGCGCTTCTCGTCGATCATCTGCCTGTAGGGCCCGGTTCGCGGGTTCTTCTCGTTCGGAATGCCGCGCTCGCGCTGCTTATCCAGCTTCGGGTCGAACCCCAAGTACCACGGCTCCCAGTAGTTCACGTTCGAGCGCTTTTCATCAAAGACGATACCGGGATCTGAGGTCGCCACGCACGCGTACTTGTCGTGGAGCGCGGCCGCGAACATCGACCACTTGCCGCCGTAGGAGTGGCCCACAATGCCGATGCGTTTCGGGTCCACGTTCGGCATCTGCGCCAGCGCGGTGTGGCAGTTCGCGGCCTCGTAGGCGTGGAACGATAGCGGCTGTATCTTGCATTCCGCTTTATTCGGGTAATAGGTGTTCGGGTCGCCGCCGAGCGACAGCGCCACGAACCCGCGCTTGGCGAGTTGCAGGGCGAAGTCGCGGAACTCCGACTTCCCTTTCCCGATGCCCGTGTTTGCCTCGTAAAAGACCACGACCACCCCGGGGAACGGCCCCTCCCCCGGCGGCACCAGCAGGTACGCGTCCTCCACGACCCGCCCGGGCGCGGTCTCGATCTTCAGTTTGCGTTGCGCGATGCCGTCGCGGTCCTCCTTCGCGCCCAACTCCACCTTCGGCTTCTCGATTAGTGCCGGCCACGCGCCCATCTGACCGTGCCAGTACTTAAGGATTTCGGCCCGGCGCTTCCCCCAGTCCTTCGCGTTCTTCACGTCGGTGCCGTCATCGAACTTTAGCGGCGAGCGGTACCCGCCGAAGTCGTTTGCGAGAGCGGCCGGCGGCTTGAAATAGGGTGCGATTTTCGTGGGCGGTTCGTCGGCCGCGAGTGCGGGTGTCGCGAGGCCACACGCGAGAAGCGTGTAGAGGTGCTGTCGCATGGCACGATTCCTTGAGTGGGAACATCAGCGGTCTACACGGAAGCGCGAAAGTGCCTTCTCATCCAGTTCGATGCCGAGGCCGGGGCCGTCGGGGATTTTCGCACAAGGCGGGCCGAGGTCGAGCGGGTTCGTGATGATTTCGCCGTCATGGTAGAATGGCCCGATGGTGTCGGCCGGGAAGGCGTCGCAGTCCACCTCCGGGAACGCGGCCGCGACGTGCAGCATGGCCGCGGTGCCGATGCCGAGTTCAAGGTTGCTGCCGATGGTGCAGCGCAGTCCCGCGGCCTTCGCGACCGCGACGATCTCCGCGGTGCCCGCGATGCCCCCGTGCTTGCCCGGGTAGACGCTGAAGATGTCCGCCGCGCGGTGAACACTCAAAATCCACGCATCTTGAATGGTGAACAGACTTTCATCAGCCATAATGGGGGTGAGCGTGTCGCGCCGTAGTTCCGCGAGCGCCGCCGGATCGCCCGCCGGAATCGGTTGCTCCGCGAGGAGCAGTTTCACGTCGGCCAATTCGCGTAGGCAGTGCTTCGCCTGCTGTAGCGTCCACCCACAGTTGGAGTCGGTGGTCACCGGGATGTGCTTGGGCGTAACCTCGCGCACCGCACGCACGCGGGCAATGTCCGTCTCGGGATCGAGCCCGGTCTTCACCTTCACGCACGTTACGCCGAGCGCGAGGTGATGCTCGGCCATCGCGCGCGAACCTTGGATGTCGCGCGCCCAGACCACAAGTTTGATGCGCACGCGGTCGCGCACTTTACCGCCCAGGAGTTGGTAAACCGGCACGCCCGCGGCCTTCCCCGCGATGTCCCACAGCGCGATCTCGACCGCGCACTTCGTGAACGGATTGAGTTTGATGATGAAGTCCATCGCACGCCGCGCGGCGGTGATGTCGCGCGGGTCCTTGCCGACGAGTTGCGGCGCGATGTACTCCTCGATCACCGCGACCGTGCCGCGCTGCGTCTCACCGGACCACAGCCCAGAAATTGTCGCTTCCCCGAGCCCCACGATGCCAGCATCGGTGTGCACTTTCACGATCACGTACGGCGACGTGGCGTGCTCCCCGTGCGCCGTCTTCGCAGTCATGCCCTTCTTGAGGGGCACGCACACCGGTACCGCTTCGATACGAGTGATTTTCATCCCGCACCTACTCCAAAAAGGCACGAAACACGTTCGCGGTGATCCGCGACACGGCCTCATCCACCGGGAGCGACGCGACGTAGTTGATCGAACCGACCGAGAACACCGCGCCGCCCGACGGCGTCTCGAATGTGAGCATCTCGGCCCCGCCGCTGTCGGGGTTGCGCCCTCTGGCGATCACCTTGGCGTTCGCGGGAGACGAGGGCGAAACCTTATCGGTTTCGTGCCCGCTCGCGCCGCCCGGGCAGCGCATGTGCAGGCTCTTGGCGCCGAACGTGTCGCCGACGCGAAATCCGGTTCCCGCGAACGCCCAGTGTGACGCGTCCAGCACCTCGTAGGGCGCGCCGGTCATCGCGCCCGCGGGCGTGAACACGCACCCGAGCAGGCTCGCCTCGGACTCGTGGCGCATCGCGTAGCGGCTCTCGTACCCGCCCAAACCATTGACGCTCAGACCCTTGAGCTTGCCGTTGTGGTAACGCGCGGTGCTGTCGGGGGGCAGTTCGGTTTCGCAGTTCAGTCCGTTTCCGCCGAGGTAGACGAGCTTACCGCCCTCGTCGAACACCCACCGCTTGACGCGCGAGTACATCTTGCGCGTCCAGTATTCGGGGTGGACCGACGCGACCAGCACCCTGTAGCGCGACAGGTCGAGCGTGCCGTCATCGAGTTGCGTTTCGGCGTAGTAGTCGTAAGCGAAGTCGTTCGCTTCGAGCCAGCCCAACAGCCGCCATTCGGCGGGCCCCAGGTGGCACGCCTGTCGGCCCTCGATGGGGTCCGTGATCCGCTCGTTGAAGTCGATGTGGTTGAACGGTTCCGGTCGGTCGAACGAAAGCGGCGGGTACGCGTCCGCCCCCCACGTGAAGAACCCGGCGTCCGAGTACCGCTTCAGCTCCGCTCGCGCGTTCACTGTGGGGGTGGGCGGCAAGCCGTCTGCGTGAATGTAGTTGCTGCGCCCGCCGAAGTTGTTGTACGCGTTCCAGGTGATGTTCGAGGCCAGTACGGCGAGGGGCGCGTGCGGCTCAGAGGGCGCCACGATCCACGGGAAGCCGAACTCACTGCCGCTCTTCGTTGATGCCCGAAAGTAGTACAGCCCACTTCGTTCGGGTGCGGCAACGTGCTGTGAGTGTACCGAGTTGGCGTAGCCCACCTTGTTCCACTCGCACCCAGACCGCGTGTAGTCCCCGTCGGGTGTGACTTGCATCACCGCGCGCGGGCCGTGTTCGTCGTGCCAGCCGAGCGCCTTCACGAAGTCGGGCTGCGCACCGTAGCGCCACAGTTCGAGCTTGTACGGCTCGACCGAGTGCACGCGGAACTCAGACCGCTCGCCCCCGCGAACCCACTTCGGCCATGCGTACCCGAGCAAGCAGTCCGACAGGAGCCGGAAGTGGTGTAAGCCCGCAGACGGCACTGACACACGGCTGAACTTCGCTCCGAACCCGGGCTTCTGAATGACCACCTTGTACTCGCCCGGCGGCAGCTCCGCGTACACGGCCCCTGACGCACGCGACCGGGCTTCGACCGAGGAACCGTCCGCGCCGACGAACTCCAGCGCGGCGTCGGGCAGGGCCACGTACCGCTCGTCGCTGACGTATCCGATGAGCATCGAGGGCTCCAAGAGAACCGACATTTCACCAGATGCAAAGACCGAACGCGAGCGCGAAGCGGATTGATTTGCTTGCGGGCGCCGCGCGGCGCGGATAGGGTGGGCGGTGACGCCGAACTTTCTCCCGCCGCCTATGCCGCCACCCCGACCCGAAGACGAACGCGCTGATCTCCCGCGCTCGCGGGCGCGATTCTTGGTCGCGGGGTGGCTGTGCGGGCTGTCTGGCATCCTCTACCTGGACCGCATCTGCATGGGGCAGGCGGTAGTTCCGATCCAGAAGGAACTCGGCCTGAGCAACAACGAAATGAGCTACGTGCTCATGTCGTTCACGCTCGCGTATGGGCTTTTCGCGGTGCCCGCCGGGTGGCTCGGCGACCGCTCGGGGCCGCGGTCAGTGCTGGCGTCCATCGTGTTCGCGTGGAGCGTGTTCACCGCGCTGAGCGGGGCCGCGACCGGACTTGGTTCCCTCATCCTCGTCAGGTTCCTGTTCGGCGCCGCGGAGGCTGGCGCGTTCCCGAACGCGGCGAAGGTGATGGCCAAATGGTTTCCCCCGTCGGAACGAGGCCGCGTGCAAGGGGTTATGCTCGCGTTCTCGCAACTCGGTGCGGTACTCGCTCCCGCCGCGACCGCGTACCTGATTTCGTTGGCCGGGTGGCGCCTCGCGTTCTTCGTCTACGGCGCGCTGGGAGTGTTGTGGGCGGCCGGTTTCTGGGTCTGGTTCCGCAACGACCCTGCGAAGCACCCGCGAGTGACCGAGGGCGAACTCGCACACATCCGCGGCGAAGCCGAACCCGAGCAGGCGAACCCCGGCCCGGTGCCGTGGGGCGCGGTGCTCGCCAACCCGGGCGTAGTCGTCCTCAGTCTCATTATGGTGTTCGGCGCGTTCTACACGTACTTCTTCTATTCGTGGTTCCAAAAGTACCTGCACGCGGCCCGCGGCGTGGAGAACGTCGAGGCGGGGAATCTCACGTCGCTCGTGATGGCCGGGTCCGCGGTGGGGATGCTGTTCGGCGGATGGCTCGCCGACGTCCTCTCGAAGTTCCCGAACCCCCTGCGCGCGCGACGCCACCTGGGCGCGACCTGCTACCTCACCGCCGCCGGGTGCTTGTTCCTCGGGATCAGGCAGGACGACGCGCTCGCGCTGGCGGCGCTCTGGGGCGCGTCGTTCTGCGCGATGCACGTGACCCTGCCGAACTGGTGGTCGTGCGCGATCCCGCAGTGTGGGCGCCACACGGCCACGATCTTTGGTCTGATGAACGGCCTGGGCGTTCTCGGCGCAATGGCGTCGCAGCGGTTCGTGGGCTGGTACACCGACCGCGAGGAGCACGTGTTCGGACTGACCGGGCGCGCGGCGTGGGATCCGCTCTTCGACGTGTACGTGGGCGTGCTGGTGTGCAACGCGGCGGCGTGGTTCGCGTACCGCTACCGCCCGCTGCCGGAGCGGGATGCGGGCCCCAAACCAGATGAGGGCCGGTGATGGTAATCGACGTCCACAGCCACTTCTGGGAGTACCCGCAGGACTTCACCGCGGACTTTCGCGAGCAGGCGAGGCGAGCCCGAGCCGGTGCCGAGGTCGATCTGACGGTGCGGTACGAGGGCTACCGCGCGACCTGCCGTGTGCCGGTGCGGACGGTCGTCTTCGGGGGGAAGGCGAAGCGCTCCGGCGTGTGGGTCGATGATCGGCGCGTCGCGGCATACGTCGCCGCGCACCCGGACACGCTCACCGGCTTTCTGTCCGTTGATCCCACTCAACCGGGCTGGGAAGCGGAACTCCGCGAGGGGCACGAAGAACTCGGCCTTCGCGGGATCAAGCTCCTTCCGATGTACGCCGGCTTTCGCCCCGACGACGAGCGCCTCGAAGCGCTGTGGCGGTACGCGGCACGTCACCGACTCCCGGTGCTGCTGCACACCGGCACCACGTTCGTCAGTCAGGCGCCGCTCGAATGCACGCTGCCCCGCCACCTGGACCCGGTCGCGATCAGACACCCCGACGTGAAGATCATTCTCGCGCACCTCGGTCACCCCTACGAGGGCGAGTGCGTGGCGGTGATCCGCAAGCACCCGAACGTGTACGCCGACATCAGCGCACTGCACTACCGACCGTTCCAGTTCTATCACAGCTTGATGTTGGTGCAGGAGTACGGCGTGTGGGACAAGGTTCTGTTCGGCACCGACTACCCGTTCACCACGGTGAACGACACGCTCGACGGCTTGCGCGGCCTGAACAAGATGCTCGACGGCACCGCCCTGCCCCGCTTGAGCGAGGCGAAGATTGAAGCGCTGATCGCGCGCGACGCGCTCACACTCCTGGGCCTCGCGTGAGGCGGTCCGCTCACGAACAGTGTGCTTAAGGCACCGCACGGAGTACCGCGAATGCACCTCTGGCACTGCACTCACGTCGGGTTGGTCCCGCTGCTGTTGTTGGCCCCGACGCGGGCCGTCGATGCACCAACTGCGGTGGACTTCGAGCGCGACGTGAAGCCGATCTTCGCGAGACACTGCGCGACGTGCCACGGCGCGGACCGGCAGAAGGGCGGACTGCGCCTCGACCGACGCGCCGACGCGCTCCGCGGGGGCGATTCGGGCAAGGCCATCACACCCGGAAAAGCGGCCGACAGTCCGCTTATTGCCCTCGTGACTGTCGCCGACCCGGACGCGCGAATGCCCCCCAAAAAGCCGCCCCTGTCAGGCGCCGAGATTCAGGTTCTCAAGGCGTGGATCGACGCGGGCGCGAAGTGGCCGGACGACGGCAGCACGGCCGCGAACCCAGCGGACTGGTGGAGCTTCAAGCCGCTCAAGAAACCGGCCGTGGCCACGGGGGCGCACCCCGTCGACAGTTTCGTCCGCGCGAAACTCAAGGAAAAGGGCTTTACGCCCTCACCCGAAGCCGACCGCCGCACACTCATCCGGCGGCTGTACTTCGACCTCATCGGCCTCCCGCCAGCCCCGGACGAGATCGACGCGTTCGCCGCGGACAAGAGCGCAGATGCATATGAGAAGTTGGTCGACAAGTTGCTCGCGTCACCGCGGTACGGCGAGCGCTGGGCGCGGCACTGGCTCGACGTGGTTCACTTCGGCGAGACGCACGGGTACGACAAGGACAAACCGCGCCCGAACGCATGGCCCTACCGCGATTATGTGATTCGCGCCCTGAACGCGGACAAGCCGTACTCGCAGTTCATCAGGGAGCAGATCGCGGGCGATGTGCTGTACCCGGGCACGGTGGACGGCACCGAGGCGCTCGGGTTCCTCGCGGCCGGACCCTGGGACTTCATCGGTCACGCCGAACTGCCCGAATCGAAGATCGACGGCAAGGTGGCGCGGCACCTTGACCGCGACGACTTCGTGTCGAACACCATCGGCACGTTCATGGGCCTCACGGTGCACTGCGCGCAGTGTCACAACCACAAGTTCGACCCGATTTCGCAGGAAGACTACTACCGGTTGCAAGCGGTGTTCGCGGCCATCGACCGCGCCGACCGGGCCTACGACGCGGACCCCAAGATCGGCGCCAAGCGTGCCGAGTTGGAGCAGCGGAAGAAAATCGCCGCGCGACTCCTGACGGCACTCGAGGAGGACGCCCGCAAGCGCGCCGGCGATGCGCTCGCGCGGATCGAGGCGGAACTCGCAGCCGCGGCCCGGGCGAGTGCCGCGCCCAAGCCGCCAGAGTTCGGCTACCACTCCGCACTTTCTGCTAAACAGGACGCGGCGAAGTGGGTGCAGGTCGATCTCGGTGAAAGCGTAAAGCTGGACCGGGTTGTGCTGCGGCCGTGCCACGACGATTTCAACAACATCGGCGCTGGGTTCGGGTTTCCGGTACGGTTCAAGCTGGAACTGAGCGACGACCCGACCTTCGCCAAGGGCGTCATCGTCGTCGCCGACGTGACCGCGAACGACTTCCCGAAACCGGGCCTCACGCCATATACCGCGAAGGCGGGTGAGAAGAGCGGGCGCTACGTTCGCGTGACCGCGACTAAACTCGCCCCGCGGCAGAACGATTTCATGCTCGCGCTCGCGGAACTCGAAGCGTTCTCCCCCGACGGCGCCAACGTCGCGAAGGGCAAGGCAGTCACCGCCCTCGACACCATCGACGCACCGGTCCGGTGGCGCAGAGCGAACCTCACGGACGGACTGTTCCCGCCGGCCGGGAATCTCGACACGCTGAGGGCGGCAAAGCTCACCGCTCAGCGCGACGAGTTGCTCCAGAAGGCACTCGGGGCCGACGGCGCCGCGGAGGTGGCCAAGCTGCGCGCCGAGGTAGGCGCGAGCGACGCGGAACTCGCGAACCTCGCCGGCTCGCGCCGGGTGGCGTACCTCGGCGCGGTCCACACCGGCAGCGGCAACTTCGCGGGCACCGGGTCGACCGGCAAGCCGCGCGAGATCCGATTGCTGCCCCGCGGCGACGTCACGAAACCCGGCAAGGTGGTGCTGCCCGGGGCGCTCACCGCGGTCCCGGGCGTTGACGGCAATTTCAACCTTCCGGCGAACCACACCGAAGCGGAGCGCCGCGCCGCGCTCGCGAAGTGGCTCACCGAGGCGAACAACCCGCTCACGTGGCGCGTGATGGCGAACCGCGTGTGGCAGTACCACTTCGGCCGCGGCCTCGTCGACACCCCGAACGACTTCGGCCGCATGGGCCAACTGCCGACACACCCGGAGTTGCTGGACTACCTCGCGAACGAACTGCGCGAACACCAGTCGTTGAAGAGGTTGCACAAGCTGATCGTTACAAGCGCGACCTACAAACAGAGTTCCGCAACCGCTGAAGTGAACGCGGTGGCCGACGGCGACAACCGGTTCCTGTGGCGCCAGAACCGGCGGAAACTCGAAGCCGAGGCCGTGCGCGACTCCATCCTCGCGGTCGCGGGCAAGCTCGACCTGACACCGGGCGGGCCGAGCTTCCAGGACTTCGTGATCGAGAAGCCCGAGCACTCGCCGCACTACCAGTATCACCTGCACGACCCCGAAGACTCGAAGTCGCACCGGCGCGCGGTGTACCGGTTCGTGGTGCGCTCGAAGCAGCAGCCGTTCATGGCCGCGCTCGACTGCGCCGACCCGTCGCTGGCGGTGGAGAAGCGCAACGAAACGCTCACCCCCCAGCAGGCGCTCGCGCTGCTGAACAACCGGCTCGCGGTCGCGATGGCGAAGCACTTCGCCGCGCGTGTCGAGAGGTCAGGGGCAACGGACACGGAGCGCGTGGCCGCGGCGTTCCGGCTCGCGCTCGGCCGCGCCCCCACCGCGACGGAACGGGACGCGCTCACCGGGTACGCCAAGGCACACGGCCTCGCGAACGCCTGTCGCGTGATCCTGAACCTGAACGAGTTCGTGTTCGTGGACTGAGCCCCGTTCCCCGACACCCACCGCTCCGCGAGGCGAACCATGAACCGCCGCGAGTTCCTCCGTTCCTCCGGTGGCGGGCTGGGCAGCATTGCCCTGGCCGCGCTGCTGTCCGAGTCGGCTCGGGCCGGTGACAGGTTGCACCACAAGCCGAAGGCCAAGCGCGTCGTGCAACTGTTCATGGCGGGCGGGGCCAGTCACGTCGACCTGTTCGACTTCAAGCGCGAGCTGGTGAAGCGCCACGGGCAGGCGGCGAACTTCGGAGAAACGGTCGAAGCGTTCCAGAACGGTCTCGGTCCGTGGCTCAAGCCGGTATGGGAGTTCAAGCCGTACGGAAAGTCCGCGCGCCAGCTGTCGGAGACCGTAAGCCCGCTCGGCGCGGTCGCGGACGAACTCGCGTTCGTTCACAACATGGTCGGCAAAACCGGCGTTCACTCGCAGGGCACACTCTTACAAAGCACCGGGTTCAACCGGCCGGGGTTCCCCGGAATGGGATGCTGGGTGAGCTACGGCCTCGGCAGCTCGAACCAGAACCTGCCGACGTTTGTGGTGCTGCCCGACCACCGCGGGCTCGCGTCGAACGGCACGAAGAACTGGGACAGCGCGTTCCTGCCCGCGCAGCACCAAGGGGCGGCGATCTACCCCGGCACGAAGACGCCGATCGAGGATTTGTTCCCCGACGAGCGCGCGACGTTCATCACCCCCGCAAGCGACACAGCGGGCATCTACCTGCTGGGCAAGCTCAACCGTGAGCACCTCGGCTCGCGCGCCGGGGACGAGCGCCTGGAGGCGCGCATCAAGAGCTACGAACTGGCCGCGAAGATGCAGTTAGCCGCCCCGGACGCCCTCGACATCTCAAAGGAAACCAAAGAGACGCTGAAGCTCTACGGTCTCGATCACCGCAAGGGAACCTTCGACAAGGAAATCAACCCGGTCGAAGAAGCGGACTACTTCGGCCGGAAGTGTCTCGTTGCGCGGCGCCTGCTCGAACGCGGGGTGCGGTTCGTGCAAATCTGGAGCGGCAACGACAACGGCTTTCCGCGACGCAACTGGGACTCGCACGAGGACGTGAAACGCGACCACGGGCCCCTCGCGTTCGGGATGGCGACGGGGGCCGCGGCACTCATCGCGGACCTGAAACGCACCGGGTTGCTTGAGGACACGATCGTGCTGTGGACGACGGAGTTCGGGCGGATGCCGTCGTCGCAGGGCGGCAAGGGATACATATGTAACGTGTGCAGACATGTTTGCAGTAACAATATTAAGTTGAACATAACTCACACCTACATATTATGTTGTGTATATTTGGCGTAGATTCA
>JBJSXS010000637.1:0-7863 GCA_046086545.1 Gemmata sp. | reverse complement strand
GCGCCTGCTGCTCGCGCTGCCCGAGGTGCTCGCGGTGGACGTGGAGCCGCGGCCCGCGGGCGGGCTGGTGGTGAAAGCCCGCCACCCGAAGCGATTCTTCGAGGTGTTCGGCAAGATCACCGTCGATTACCAGCTCGAGGTGCGCCGCCTCGAGCCGCTGGACGAGTCCGCGCACGCGATCCTCGGTTACCTGCTCGGGGGCAGCGGCAAAACGTAAGATCTGTGACAGCCGAATTGCGCCCGGCGATCGGACGACAGCGGAGTGGCGGTACATGGTGGGCGGCGCGTCTCAACCGTCAACCTCGCAGCAGCACCCAGAACTGCCGAACGCATTCCGCGCCTGGTGCGTGCTGATCGGGCAAAGCTTCCAGCGGCACTGGCGGGTGCGGCAGATGGGGTTGGTCTCGCTCGCGCTGCTGGCAATCGTCGTGGGGTGGGTCGCGTTCGACACGGCCCGCGGTGCGTGGGACGTGGCCGGGGTGCGGCTGCGGCTGCGCCCGAGCCAGAAGGGCCATCAGCGTCAGACGCACGCACAGGAGGCAGCGCGGCTTGGGCGCGACTACCGTTACACGGTTCTCCTCAAAGGCGATCCGGCCGAGCTCCGAGAGAACGAGTCACCGAACCTGCTGGACCCGACCGCGGACGCACTCGCCACGCTCGTCCTCTCCGCGCCGAAAGCGGCAATCGAGTCGCAGCCGTACCGCCGCAGTTGGGCGTTCCTCACGTACTCGCGGTGGGCTCTGTTCTTGGTATTCATGGGGTTCGTGCTGCCGCTGTTCACGATGTCCTACGCGAGCGCGGCGTTCGGCTCCGAGCGCGAGAGTCGGTCGCTCATCTGGGTGATGACGCGGCCCATCCCGCGGGGCGCGATCTACCTGGCGAAGTTGCTCGGCGCGCTACCGTGGTGCCTCGCGTTCGGGCTGGGCGGGTTCGTACTGATCTGCTCAGTTAGTGGCGCGCCCGGGCGCGAGGGCTTGGTGCGGTACTGGCCTGCTGTGACAGCCGCGACTGTCGCGTTCGCTGCACTGTTCCACCTGGTCGGTGCGCTGGTGAAGCGGCCGGTCGTGATCGGGCTCGTGTACGTGTTCTTCTACGAGGCAGTGGTCGCCATTCTGCCCGGCAGCCTTAAGTTGCTCAGCCTGACCTTCTACGCGCGGTCCCTGATGTATAATGAGGCTGCTGTGGGGCACGACCCCGAGCTGGTCCGCAGCATGCTGCCGGTAATGACCGAGGCGGTTTCGACCGGCACCGCGTGGGCGGTGATGCTGACCGCGCCCGTCGTCATCACCGCGGGCGGCATGTGGTTGTTCTCCCAGACCGAGTACCGCGACGCGTGAGACCCGCGATGCCCCCTCCTGCCACGATCCCGTTCACCATCCCTGGCGTGCCGATGCACGGGTTCCGCGGCGATGAGTCGGCTGACGTGCCGACGCACCCGCGCGGGCTAACGGTTGCCATCAGTCGGCAGGCCGGGGCGCGCGGCACGACCATAGCCCGGAAGGTAGCGGAAATCCTCTCGTGGCAGGTGTTCGACCAGGACACGCTCGACTACCTGGTGCAGAACGACACCGCACGGGCCCAGTTGCTCGCGGACGTGCCCCCGGACGCGCGGCAGTGGGCTGAGGCGCAGCTCACGCACCTGCAGCGAGACCGCAAGCTAAACCCCGACTCCGAGGCGCTCCTGCTGATTCGTCTGCTCCTGCTGGTCGCGGCCCGCGGCAATGCGGTCATAGTGGGCCGGGCCGCCGGTTTCCTCCTGCCGCCCGAAACGACCGTCCACATTCGAGTGATCGCCCCGGCCGAGTCGCGCATCGCGTACCTGGCGCAAGAGCTGCGGCTCACGCGCCCGGAGGCTGCTGAAGAGGTGCGAGCCCGGGACGAGCGGCGCGCTCACTTCCTGGACCGCACTCTCGCGCTGGACCCGAACGATCTGACCGCGTACGACGCGGTGGTCAACTCCGACCGTTTGGGGGTGGAAGGGGCGGCCCAGTTCATCGGCTGGGCCGTACGCACCAAGCAGTTGTTCAGTGAACTCGCGGACGCGGCCGGCTCACCGCCGATCACCGATCTCGACGAACTGGCGGGCGCGTGATGCCCCCCTTCGCGGCTTTCGTGCGAACCGCCCTAGCGCTCAAGCCGCGTGCTGCGGTCGTACTTGGTTCCGGTCTCACCGCTGCGACCGGAGCGTTCGTCGAACACGCGTCGGTCGGGTTCGGGGACATCCCCGGGCTGGCGCCTCCCACCGTGGCCGGGCACGGGGCACGGCTCACGGTGGGCAAGTGGGCCGGGGCGCCAGCCCTGCTCTTCCTCGGCCGGTTGCACTTATACGAAGGTCACGCGCGCGAGGTGGTAACCGGCGCCGTGCGGGTTGCGGCCGAAATCGGCGTGCGTCGCGTGGTTCTCACCAATGCCGCCGGCGGCATCCACTCCGCGCTGAATACGGGCGACCTCATGGCGATCCGGGCGCACATAAAGTTGCTCGACCCGACCTCTTGGCGCGCACTCGCATCCGGCGGAACCGCACCGTCGCCCTACTCGGCACGCCTCCTCGAAGCGCTGCACGCGCACGAGGCCGAGGCCGGGCGCGAACTTCTCGGCGGCGTTTACGCTGCGCTCACCGGCCCGTGCTACGAAACACCGGCCGAAATCCGCGTGCTGGCTAGGTGCGGCGCGGATGCTGTCGGAATGTCGACGGCTCTGGAAGCGGAAGAAGCCGCCCGACTGGGGTTGGAGGTGGCCGCGATCTCGTGCATCACAAACAAAGCCGCCGGGATCGGCGGTGGGGCGCTCGATCACAATGAAGTGCTAGCGAATGCGAAGCTCGGGGTATCGCGCATGGGCGAGTTGTTGGGGCACCTCGTTTCGGTCGAGTAGCGTTATGGGTTGACCGGATTCACCACGCACCCGCGAGGAGCGCGAGCGCGAGGAGGGGCACCAGGAACCTCCGCATCTCAGACCTCCAACGTGCCGAGCGGCACAACCTGCCAACCGAACGTCCGGAACTCCCGCGACGTCGGTGGCCTTTCTTGACGGCCTTCCTGCGGTGCGTACCATACAGTTGTGGACTTGTGAAATCCTTCACAAGAAGCGAAACAGGGGACGGCATGTCGGTCACCCCCGTTCAGACCCCCGCGGGCGTCGAACCGGCGTTCGACCTCGCCGCGTACTACCCAGTGCTCATCTATGGGGTGGTGTGCGTGCTGTTCGGCGTCAGTGCCATCGCGGCCACGCACCTGTTCCCGCTGAAGCCCCGAAAACCGACGCGCATCAAGCAGATGCCCTACGAGTCCGGTATGGACCCGATCGGCTCGGCCCGGATGCAGTTCGACATCAAGTTCTACCTGATCGCGATTCTGTTCCTCGTGTTCGACGTGGAACTCCTGTTCCTGTACCCGTGGGCGGTGATCGCGTACGGGGAGGCCGGCGACCAGACCTGGCGCACGGTCTTCGGCACGGTGGTGTTCTTCGAGATCATGATTTTCCTCGCGACCTTCGTCATCGCCTACGTGTACGCCTGGAAGAAGGGGGTGTTCCAGTGGCGATAACCGGGCTTCTCCCAGATTTCATGATCGCGCCGCTCGACTATCTCGCGAACATGGCGCGCAAGCACAGCCTGTGGCCGATGCCGTTCGCGACCGCGTGCTGCGGGATCGAGCTGATGGCGACCGCGAGCAGCCGGTACGACGTGGCCCGGTTCGGCTCGGAAGCCATGCGGTTCTCGCCGCGCCAGTGCGACGTGATGATCGTGGCCGGGCGCATCGTCATGAAGATGGTGCCCGTGATCCAGCGCATTTGGCTGCAGATGCCGGAGCCGAAGTGGGCCATCAGCATGGGCGCGTGCGCGTCCAGCGGGGGCGTGTTCGACACCTACGCGGTCGTGCAGGGGATCGACCGCTTCATCCCCATCGACGTGTACGTGCCCGGGTGCCCGCCGCGACCCGAGCAACTGATCCGCTCGATCCTCGACCTGCAAGAAAAGATCCAGCGCACGGGCACCATCGACGCGCGCGAGTTCGCTTCGCGCACCGCCTACGAAGGCCCGACGGCGCTGGCGAAGGAGCTGGCACCGGAGGACGCAATCGTGGCGCCCGGCGACTACAACACCGCGACGCGCCTCCGGTCGCTGCCGGTGGTGAGGTGAACCCGATGCCGTACCTCGACACGCTCAGCGCGAAGTTCAACGGATCCTTCACCACCTCCTCGTTCCGCGATAACCAGCGAGTGCTGGTGAGCGCGGAGAAGGCGCCGAAGGTGCTGTTCCCGCTGCTCAAGTGCCTTAAGGAAGAGTGCGGGTTCGACTTCCTCGCGGAGTTGTCCGGGGTCGATTACCTCGGTTACGAGGGCGCCACCGACCGGTACTGCATCGTCTACGGCCTGACGAACCTGACCACTGGCGAGCGGGTGTTCGTGAAGGCGTTCACCAACGACCCGGACCCGGAGCTGCCGTCGGTCTATGACCTCTGGCGCGGCGCCGACTGGCTGGAGCGCGAGGCGTACGACATGTTCGGCGTGCGCTTCACCGGTCACCCGGACCTGCGCCGCATCCTGATGCCCAGCGAGTACACCGCGCACCCCCTGCGCAAGGACTACCCGCTCCGCGGGCACGGCGAGCGGCACAACTGCCATACGGTGACGCGCGCGGACAGCTAAACCAGTGCAAAGTGAAAAGTGGCGGCAGTGCTGAGCGAGTCTACTTCCCTCGTTTGCAGGTTTGCCGTAGCACTTTTCATTCGAGCGGAGCGAGCGATGCCGATTGATGCTGCGACTCCCGTCGAAGACGTCGCTGGTGCGGACCAGGAGTTCCTCTACACGCTGAACTTCGGGCCGCAGCACCCGGCCACTCACACCACGCTGCGCCTCATCCTGACGCTCGACGGCGAGACCATCGTCAAGGCGGTCCCCGACATCGGGTTTTTGCACTCGGGGTTTGAAAAACTCGGCGAAGACCTCGACTACAACCAGTACGTGACAATTGTTGACCGGATGAACTACATCTCGCCGTTCGCCAACGAATGCGCGTGGTTCACCGCGGTCGAAAAGCTCCTCGGCATCGATTTAACGCCCCGGTGCAAGTACCTACGCACCATCCTCGCGGAACTGGCCCGCATCAGCGACCACCTGCTCTGCGTCGGCGCCGCGGCCCTCGACCTGGGCGCGCTGACGGCCTTCCTGTACGCGTTCAACGCGCGCGAGAAGGTGTACAACATCATGGAGGCCGCGAGCGGCCAGCGGTTCCACCCCAGTTACGCCCGCGTCGGCGGGCTGATGAACGACATCAGCGACGAGGTCGTCGCCCTCATTCGCGACTTCGTGAAGACGTTCCCGAAGGTTCACGCGGACATCGTGCGCCTCCTGAACCGGAACCGCATCTTCATCGACCGGACGAAGGGCATCGGGGTACTGACAAAGGAAGAGGCGATCAGTTGGAGTTGCTCCGGCCCGGTGGCCCGGGCCAGCGGCGTGGTGCGTGACTTGCGCAAAGACGAACCGTACCTCGCCTACTGCGACCTCCAAGGCACCTTCAAGGTCGTGTGCGGCAAGGGCGGCGACTGCTACAACCGTTACCTCGTCCGCATGGGCGAAATGGCCGAATCGCACAAAATCATCGCCGCGGCTGTGGAAAACATCCCGAGCGGCCCGGTGAACGTCGACCTCAACGACAAGCTCACCATTCCTGACAAGCAGGCGACCTACCGCAGCATCGAGGGCCTGATCCAGCACTTCGAGCTGTTCATGTGGAACCGGCGGTGGGAAACCCCGGTGGAAGAGGTGTACGGCGCGAACGAGACCGCGAACGGCGAACTCGGGTACTACATCGTGGCCGACGGCAGCGGGCGCCCGTTCCGCGCGCGGACCCGCCCGCCCTCGTTCATCCACTTTGCGGTGTTCCCGACGATGATGGAGGGGCACCAGATTTCCGACGTGCCCGCGGTGCTCGGCAGCCTGAACATCATCGCGGCCGAGTTGGACCGCTGACGCGGGCCGGTGGCTGTTAGCGCTTCGCTTTCAGCCAGTCGCGCCAAGAGTTCGCTTGGGTTGGCTAACGGCCAACAGCTAACAGCCAAGAGCATTCTGATGGCCGCGCTTTCTGAAGACCTGAAGAACCGCATCCGGGCGTTCATCCCGAAGTACCCGCGGAAGCAGGCGGTGACGCTGCCCGCGCTGCACCTGGTGCACGACACGCTGCGCACCGTTTCGAACGAGGCCATCGTCGAGATCGCGGAAATTCTCGAGCTGCACCCCTCAGAGGTGCACGACACGATGACCTTCTACGCTTTCTTCAAAGGTGAAGGCGAAAAGCTCGGGACGACGCGGCTGTGGGTCTGCCGGGGGCTTGCGTGCATGCTCCGCGGCGCGTACGAACTGATCGAGCACTGCGAAGGCAAGCTCGGTGTCCACTGCGGGCACACCAGTGCGGACGGTAAAATTACGCTGGAGTTCGCTGAGTGTATTGGGGCGTGCGACGGCGCCCCGGCGTGTCTGATTAATGACGTTCACGCGATGAACGTCACGCCCGAGAAGGCCGATCGGCTCATCACCGAACTGAAGCTGAAGTAAGCAATGCCATACGAACCTGTACTGCTCTCGCGCGTCAAGAAGCCGAACAGCGGCAAGCTGGAGAGCTACCGCGCGGACGGCGGCTACGAGACGGTCGCGCGCGCGCTCAAGGAAAAGCAGCCGCTCGACGTGACCACACAGGTCAAGGACTCGGGCCTGCGCGGCCGCGGCGGCGCGGGCTTCCCGACCGGCCTGAAGTGGACCTTCCTGCCGAAAGACCACCCGGGGCCGATCTACCTGTGCGTGAACGCCGACGAGTCGGAGCCGTGCACCTACAACAACCGCATCCTGATGGAGAAGGACCCCCACCAGGTGCTCGAAGGGATCATGCTCGCGTGCTACGCGATCAAGTCCCAGAAGGCGTTCTTTTACGTCCGCTACGAGTACGGCGACTCGTACCGCTCACTCCAGGCCGCGGTCGATGAGCTGTACGCCGCCGGGTTGCTCGGCAACGGGATCTTCGGCAGCAACTTCGATCTCGACATCGTCGTGCACCGCGGGGCCGGGGCGTACATCTGTGGCGAAGAGACGGGCCTCATCGAATCGCTCGAGGGCAAGCGCGCGTGGCCGCGGATCAAGCCGCCGTTCCCCGCCATCGAGGGCGCGTTCCGCAAGCCGACCATCGTCAACAACGTCGAAACGCTGGCGTGCGTCACGCAGATCATGAAGCGCGGCAACGACTGGTTCAAGTCGCTCGGCGTTCCCCCGGACCCGAAGAACCCGCGCGACGCGGGGAGCTACGGCCCGAAGCTTTACACCCTCGCCGGGCACGTCAACACCCCCGCGTGCGTCGAACTGCCGATGGGCGTCACGCTCCGCGAACTGGTGGAGAAGCACGGCGGCGGCGTGTGGAAGGGCCGCAAGGCGAAGACCGTCAACCCGGGCGGGCTGTCGATGGGCTTCATCGACGTGAACGCGCCGCTCAAGGGCGAGGACGGGAAGACCGAGTACGACATCCCGCTTGACTTCAACGGCCCGGGCAAGGTTGGGTGCCTCGGCTTGGGCACCGCGGCCGTAACGGTCGTGGACGACCAGACTAGCGTGCTCGACGTGCTGCACAACGTCTGCCAGTTCTTCAGCCATGAGAGCTGCGGGCAGTGCACTCCGTGCCGCGAGGGTACCGGGTGGATGCTGAAGATCACGGACCGCCTCCGCCGCGGGCTCGGGCGGCGGGAAGACCTCGACATCCTGGTGGACGTCGGCGACCGGATCGGCATCATGCCGGGGACGACCATTTGCGGGCTGTCCGACGGGGCCGGTTGGCCGGTGAAGACCCTGATCCGCAAGTTCCGCGCGGAGTTCGAG